>JAGWUY010000209.1 GCA_028868255.1 Alphaproteobacteria bacterium
CAGCAATTCGGCAAAGAGATTGAAATCATCCACCGACGCCGTGCGCCCGCCAAAGCGATTGCCCAGCTTGACGATGGTGGAGGGGTTCCAACGCGTGGTTTTACGGAACAGGTCGAAAGATTTTGCGCCCTCTGAGGTGAGCAGAGACAAGGCCCTGCCCGGGCTTCCACCCGCCAGTTGCACGGCCATTTCAAGAGCATCCGGTTCTGGTGGTGTGGGCAACGGCAAGTTTGCAACCACCTGTTCTACCTCCGCCTCTGTCAAGCCAGTCAGCCCCAAACGCATGCAGCGCGATTTCATGGTGCGCAGCACGCGGCCGGGGTGGTTACACACCAAAAGCAGCACGCAATTCGCGGGCGGTTCTTCCACCAGTTTGAGCAGCGCATTGGCAGATTCGGCATTCAAATCATCGGCGCTATCGACAATGGCCACACGCCAGCCGGAGGATGAGGTGTGGGCAAAAAATTCGGATAATTTTCGGGCATCGTGCACCGAGATTTCGGTACGTAATTTGGGCGGCTTTGAATCATTCAACTGCCGCTCAAGCACGAACAAATCCGGATGGGCGTGAGAGGCGATCCAGCGCTGGGCCTGAGCCGGATTTTTGTGGCCCAAGATCAGTGCTGCGAAATGATAAGCCAGCGTGGCCTTGCCAATGCCTTTCGTCCCGTGGATCAACCATGCATGGTGCAGTTTTCCTGTGCCGAGGCTGTGGGTAAAACGGGCAATTGCTTCGGAATGACCGATCACATCGGGGGTGTAGCGTGGGTGCCATGCAACCTCGCGCGGGTCTGGGCTTTCTTCAGACATGGATTTGGGCCCAAATTTGTTCGGCCACTTGATCGATGGATTGGGATGCGTCGATCAGTTTACAGCGGGCTGGATCAGCTTTGGCGATGGTCAGAAACCCTTGGCGCAAACGCTGGTGGAAGGTGAGGCCTTTGCGCTCAAAACGGTCTTCCCTGCCCTTGTCCTGGGCTTTGGCGCGAGCCAAGCCAATCTGTGGATCAAGATCAAAAATCAGCGTGAAATTGGGGCGGGTTGTTGCAACGATTTGGTTTTCTAATGCATCGATCAATGTCAAAGGGCAATCACCGGCAAAACCCTGATAGGCCCGAGTGGAATCCATGTAACGGTCGCACAGCACCGTTTTTCCAGCGGCCAATGCGGGCCGTATAATTTGGCGTAAGTGCTGATCGCGCGCAGCATAATTCAGCAAAGCCTCAGCCTCAGCCGACCAACTTTTCGTATCGCCTGTTACAAGAATTTGGCGTAGCGCTTCACCTTGGAAGGTGCCGCCGGGTTCACGGGTCAAAATCACATGTTGACCTAATGTGTTCAGACGTTCGGCCAACCGTTTGATTTGCGTAGATTTTCCAGTGCCTTCTCCGCCTTCAAAGGTGATGAACATGTCAACCACCAAAGGCCATGATCAACAGGCTATCCCAGGCTTTTGACCACATGCTGGGTGAAGCGGGCACATCAACGGCGGTTTCAAGCGGTACTTCGGTGATAGGTTTTCCATCCAAAATCATACGCACGCTGCCAACCACCTGTCCTGCTTTAACTGGGGCGATGAGGGGGCCGTTATAGCTCATCTTCACTTCAGCATTTTCCTGCTCCTTGGCGGAAAGTGCCACCTTCATGGCATCACGGACCATCAGAGACACCCATGCTTGGTTGCCGCCCCACACGCGGGCCCGCGAAACAGTTGCACCAGCTTCATAAAGATTGACGACGCGAAATTGACTAAAGCCCCAATCCATGAGTTTCAGAGACTCCACCTTTCGATCAGAGGCCGTGGCTAGCCCTGCAATCACTAAAATCAAGCGGCGGCCGTCACGCGTGGCTGAGCCGACCAATCCGTAACCAGCCTCCTTAGTGTAGCCAGTCTTCATCCCATCTGCGCCGGGATAGTCTTTCAAAAGCGGGTTGCGGTTTTGTTGTTTGATTTTGTTCCAAATAAATTCAGGTTGGCCGTAAATTTTGTAGTATTCTGGATGCGTATTTATGATGTAACGCGCCACGATTGCGAGATCGCGCACGCTCATTTTGTGGTTTGGATCTGGAAGACCGGTGGCATTGGCGAAAGTGCTGTTCTTGAGTCCCAGTTCCGCTGCCTTGGCGGCCATGCGCTGGGTGAAGGCTTGCTCTGAGCCTGCCATGCCTTCGGCCAGCACGATGCACGCATCATTGGCGGATTGAATGATGGCAGCATGGATCAGATCATCAACTTTAATGCGGGAGTTGACCTCCGCATACATGGTAGAACCGCCAGCCGAAGCCCCGCCACGCTTCCACGCATCTTGGCTGACGATAAATTCCTGATCCAGTTTCAATTGACCGCTTTTCAGCGCATCAAACACGATGGCCTGCGTCACCAGTTTGCTCATGCTGGCTGGAGGAACAGCAGTGTCCGCATCTTTTTCGTAGAGAACAGCACCAGACTTGGCATCGATCAAAATGGCCTGCGCGGCTTTGCTTGCAAAAGCAGAAATATTCTGCGCTTGTGCCGGCATCAGCGCCGAGCACGCCACCAGAAAACCAGTTAAGAAACGAATGAAAAAAATCATCCCATTGGTCTAGTTCTTGCTCAGTTAAAAAGCAATCAGCGTGTGATTAGCTTTCTGCTAAACTCCAATTAACCTGACCCCTGCCTTTGGCCTCCAAGAAGGCGTTGGCCTTTGAGAATGGCTTTGACCCAAAAAAACCGTTGTGCGCGGAAAGTGGTGAAGGGTGAACAGATTTCAGAACAAGGTGTTTGCCCTTCTCAACGAAGGCCGCCTTTTTTTGGGCATAGCTGCCCCATAGAATGAAGACCACAGGGTGTGGCTGGTCGTTCACGCGCTTGATGATAGCATCGGTGAACTGCTCCCAGCCCTGGCCCTGATGGGCGGCGGCTTTGCCCTGCTCCACGGTCAGCACCGCATTGAGCAGCAGCACACCTTGTGTCGTCCATGACGTGAGATCGCCGTGGTGGGGTGGTGACAGGCCGAGGTCAGAGTGCATTTCCTTGTAGATATTTAGCAAGGAAGGAGGCGGGCGAACGCCCTTTTGCACCGAAAAGCACAGGCCATGGGCTTGACCTTCACCGTGATAGGGGTCCTGCCCCAGAATGACCACGCGCACCTGATCAAGTGGTGTGGCATCTAGGGCCGCAAACCATTGCGAGGCCCTGGGATAGATGATTGTTCCGGCTTCGCGCTCTGCTGCCAGAAAGCTTTTAAGTCTGGCCATATATGGCGCATCAAATTCGGTCTGGAGGGCCTGTTTCCAGCTATCCTCCAGCTTGATCACAGCTTGGTATCCAGAAATCTGATTGTGTCTTCCACAATGCCATCTGGCGGCACGCCCCAGAAACAATGGTCAGCCCCTTCAACAGTGAGCAAGGTGACATCTGCCCCTGCATTTTTCAGGGCGGCAGCGAGATCAACACTTTGCTGGTAAGGCACCAGACGGTCCAGCGTGCCGTGCTGGATGAGAAATGGGGGTGCCGACTTATGGGCAAAACAGGTGGGTGAAGCGGCCTTGGCTTTGGCGGGGTTTTGTTGCACGGGGCCACCAATCAGGCGCGACTCCGGCGACTTTGGATCATCAACGGATGACCATTCCGGGTCAATGCGCTGGCTCTGCATGGTCAAAAGCTCAGCCGGGCCAAACCAGTTCACCACGGCTTGCACAGCACTGGACGCGCTTGCCTTGCCGATGTCACCTTCCAAATCGGCACGGTCACAGGTCAACCCGACCAAGGCGGCGAGGTGACCACCAGCGCTGTCGCCCATCACCGCAAAACGCTTCGGATCCAACTGGAATGTGCTGGCATTGGCGCGCAAAAACCGCACCGCCGCCTTGCAGTCATAAAGCTGAGCCGGAAATTGCGCTTCTGACGAAAAGCGGTATGAAATGCGCGATACGGCATAACCCGCATCCAACAATTTTGTGATGAAATTGAGTTTGCGGTAGGTAGGGTTGGTGACGGCGGGGTGGCCCGCCAGCCAGGCGCCGCCATGAATGAAGATCACCAGCGGAAATGGCCCTGCCCCCAAGGGCAAGGTAACATCCAAAGTGAGAAAGCGGTATCCCGCCTCAGCGGCAAAAACCACATCGCGCCACTGGGTGCGGCCTTCTTCATCCTGCACAGTGGTTTGCAGAGCGGCATCAAAATCCATGCCAATGTCGCGGAACATCGCGTCATAGGACGGATCAAGTTTCATTGCGCGTTGCCCGTTTGGCGCAGCGCCAGCACCATAACAGCGTGGGCCTCGCCCGCACCCACATTCACTATCTTATGGGGCACATCGGCGCGGTAACGCAGGGCCTCGCCTGTCCTGCCGGTTTTGGTTTCGCCGCCAGTGGTGATTTCAAGTTCTCCCGACACAATATACAGATGTTCAATAGTACCCTGCGGGTGAGGTTCGGATTCCAATACGCCTTTGGGCTTGGCGTGAAAATCATACCACTGGAAC
>JAGWUY010000210.1 GCA_028868255.1 Alphaproteobacteria bacterium
CGCGTCAAATTTATTAGTGAATAAAGAATTAATCTAAAATGTTTTGCTTTACGGTTTGGGCGCTGTTGGCGCAGGTATATTGCTTTGCAAGCGCTTTATATTTGTTGCCGCAATAACAATCCCTTTGCTTGCAGCCTTTTCGTAATATAATTTGGCTTTCTCAATATCTTTAGCGGTGCCCCACCCCATTTCATACATGCCGCCAAGATTGTTCATGGCCCAGCCATCTTCCGCAATGGCTGCAAGCGAGAAATACTTGAAAGCTTCATCAAGGTTGCGGTCTGTGCCAAGGCCTTTCAGCAACATGACACCCAGATTGTTTTGTGCTGCAGCCAAATTTTGGTCGGCTGCTTTGCGATAAAACACAACTGCTGACTTTTCGTCCTTGGCTATTCCATCGCCATTTTGGAGCAATTGTCCCAACAGGTTTTGTGAAGCCGCATGGCCATGGTTGGCCGCTGATTGCAACAGTTTTACTGCTGTAGGCTTATCGGCTTTTAAGCCAGGCGCACCTTTTTCAACCAATTTGGCCAAGCGAAACTGCGCTTCATAGTTTCCTGTGAGCGCCGCTTCCCGATACCATTTGGCAGCCTGCACGATATTGATTTTCGTGTCAGTGCCCATTTCGAGTGCTTCGGCAACTGCCATTTTGGCATCGGGATCACCGGCTTTGGCAAGGCGCATTTTCTTGACAAAGGAAAGCTCATCCAAACTAGATTTTGCCGCCACATCAACACTCATGCTGCTAGCAAGCAACACACACAGTGCGAGGCGGTAGCCAAATGATAAAGACATCCCGTTTGTCCCAATTTCCCACACTGTCGTATGGTTATTTTATGCGTACGAAATCCGAGTCTCTGCAGAAAACCAACCAGCAACCTTTTAGCTTCATGGTTTTATCCGTAAGATAGGCCGTAGCGCGATAACTACCGCCATCATCTGCGTTATAGATGTAGCCTTTATATGTGTTTGGCCCCGACTGAACCATGCCACTGATAACAGGAAGGCCCATCACGGGTCGTTTGCGCAAGGCCTTATTTGGATTCATTGCATCCAGCAATGGTGTACCATCAGGATAATTGGGGCTCGAAAGCCCTACTATATTGGCGCAAATATTGTTGCCACACCGCACAACTTTAACAGTGACGCGGCCACTGGTCAGCCGCCAAATGCCTTCAGGATTGACTTCTGCAAGCGCAATCGTGCTACCAAAAACCAGCGCAGCAAATGTCAAAAGTGTTTTACGAACCATATTGTCCTCGTCTTCCTTCTGTTATGTTTTGTAACTCTGGTTGTCGCAAGAGTTGCATTACTATAGCATCAGTCGAAATCCAAGGGAGGAACGCGGATGAGCACAGTTACCAACATCAAGTCACATCGGCCTTCTGACGCGAACGAATGGCAAATGCGTGTTGATCTTGCGGCAGCATTTAGACTTGCGGCAAAATATGACTGGCATGAAGCGGTCGCCAATCATTTCAGTCTTGCCGTTTCGTCTGATGGCAAGTCTTTTCTCATGAACCCTCGCTGGCGACACTTCGCCAAGATGCGCGCATCTGAGCTTTTACTTTTAAATTCAAATGATAAATCAACCATGGATCGCCCTAATGCACCTGATTTGACGGCGTGGAGCTTGCACGGTCGCCTTCATGCGGCTTTGCCCCAAGCACGTTGCATCATTCATTTGCATCCGCCCTATGCAACGGCCATAGCATCGCTGGCTAAACCAGACATCTTGCCCATCGACCAAAATACGGCTCGATTTTTTAACCGTGTTGCTATTGATGTGGAGTATGGTGGCATGGCCAATACCGACGCCGAAGGCGATCGTCTTGCCCGGCTGCTGGGAAACAAAGCCATTATGATGATGGGCAATCATGGTGTTTTGGTGTGCGCTGCAACAGTGGCCGAAGCATTTGATTTGACCTATTACTTGGAGCGCGCTTGCCGTACTCTTATATTGGCCTACCAGACAGGACAGGCTTTACACATTTTGAGCGACGCAGTTGCTGAAAAGACTGCGCAAGAATGGGAGAGCGACCGTGAACAGTTCAACTCCCACTTCAGCGAAATGAAATCCCTGCTGGATGATGCTGACCCCACTTACAAAGAATAGGCTGTCGTCCTAGGCAACTGACCGAATGCGCAGCATGTCGGCGCGCAGTCGTTCCAGCAACGGTAGCAGCTCTTCACTTTGGCCAGGCGTTTGATGGGCTTGGAATGCCGCTGCATCTGCCATGGCGGTGAGTTTTTCGAAGAGTTCGTTGTAAGATTCTGCTGGGCGATCTGCCAATTCTAACGGTGCTGGCCTGCGTTGTTTTGCAGGTATTGTCTCGAGAATGGTTTCCAACCTATTGGAAAGGCGCTGCACCTGATCGGTCGGACGGAATGAGCCTAAAAAAGACTTATCTCCACCAGTAGGCTCTGCATCTGTTGCCAGACTTGAAACCGCAAAATCTTGAACTGAAACTTCCTCACTTGCACCGTAGTGATTTGAACTATGGTGCTCTGATTTGGCTTCGGTTTCTTGAATTGGTATTAAGTCCGGAAGCACTGTAGGTTGATCGATTTTCGAGAGATCATAATGTTCATACAGGCGGACCAATTCATCATTCGCTTGTGTTAGCAGTTTTTCAGTGGCGGTAACGGCCTCAAAAACAAATGGTAAGCTGACCTCTAACTGCGCATTGGCCTTGTCAAAGCAATTTGAAAGTGATGACAAAATGCCACCAGCGCGCGAAAGCGCCTTGCCAATTTCGTCGGCTGGATGCCTTTCATCTGATGTGTTCAAAATCATTTTCCCCTCTACTCAAAATTGATCTTAGTTAACACACAGAGCCATTAACCATCATTAACGCGGATAACATACTGATTTTACTTTATAAAATATGCGTTACGATTCTTGCAACATGTACAATTCTTTTCAATGATTCTTTTGGGTGTGAATCATGGTCTGCGGCGGCTAAGGTTTGTGATGTAATTTGGATAGAATTTGGGGACGTCTGATGCATGTTTTGGTGATCGGTGCGGGCGGAATGCTTGGCCAGAAATTAGTCAAGACTTTCGCTTTAACGGGGAAATTGCGCGGACAAAGGATTAGCAGAATAACGCGACATGACGCCGTGCTGGCACCGCCTCCGCCTGTAAGCGCCTTTGACATTCAGACGCAGATTGGGGACATTTCTCACTCCGAAGTAGCAACAAAGCTGATTGCAGAAAGACCGGATGTGATTTTTCATCTTGCTGCAATCGTCTCGGGTGAAGCTGAAGACAATTTTGAAAAAGGTTACAACGTAAACCTTTACGGAACCCGCCATGTTTTAGAGGCTATTCGCTTAATTGGAGGCAGTTATTGCCCACGCTTTTTGTTCACATCGTCTATCGCAGTGTTCGGCGCCCCCTTCCCTGAATCGATTGAAGATACATATTTCACCACTCCGCTCACCAGCTACGGCACGCAAAAAGCGATCTGCGAGCTGTTGATTTCTGATTATGCGCGGCGCGGATTCATCCAAGGTCTTTCACTGCGCATGCCCACTGTCTGTGTACGGCCAGGCAAGCCCAACAAAGCGGCCTCTGGCTTCTTTTCAAACATCATCCGTGAGCCATTGGTGGGCCATGAGGCGATTTTGCCGGTTTCTGATCAGGTGCGGCATTGGCATGCCTCACCACGCGCCGCAGTGGCCATGCTGATCCACGGGGCTGAGATTGATTTGACGCAGGTCGGGCCGCGCCGCGCACTCAACATGCCTGGTGTTTCCTGTACCGTGGCCCAACAAATTGCGGCACTTGGCCGTATCGCGGGCGATAAAGCCGTGCGATTGATCAAATCAGTGCCGGACGAAGCCATCAGCCGGATTGTGGCAGGTTGGCCCAGCCGCTTTGACGCCAAGCGCGCCCTCGCGCTGGGGTTCAAGGCCGACGAGGATTTTGATGCTATTATCCGCGCGCATGTTGAGGATGAATTGCAGGGGAAATTATGATGGCTGATTTCATGGTAGATGCTGCCACGATCGAAGATTTCAAGCGTGACGGCGCATGTGTCGTTCGGGGCGCTTTTACAGATTGGGTTGAAACCCTGCGTGCTGGCGTTGCCCGCAACATGGCAGAGCCCAGCATAGATGTGAAAATCTACACTGGAACAGGCGGCACGGGCCGGTTCTTTGGCGACTACTGCAACTGGAACCGCATCCCTGAATACCGAGACTTTATTTTTAACTCCAACGCCGCTCACATTGGTCAACAGCTGATGGGCAGCAAGCATGTGCGCCTTTTCCATGAACATGTTCTTGTCAAGGAAGCGAGCGCTGACGTCGCGACACCCTGGCATCAAGATCAACCCTATTACTGCGTCGATGGTGACCAAACAGTCAGCCTGTGGATTCCCCTTGATGAGGTGCCACGGGAGCGCACTTTGGAGTTTGTGGGTGGGTCACACAAATGGGGCAAATATTTCCGGCCC
>JAGWUY010000211.1 GCA_028868255.1 Alphaproteobacteria bacterium
AGAGTCAGCTGTAAATATTGAATCGGTGACAACTAAGGCAGCGCCAGCCAAGCCTGCGGAATTGCCGAGGGCTGAGCGTTGAATGCGCAGGTCCCTCGTTACCAAGGGATGTGAGCTGCGATAGACAGACTCACGAATGGCAGCGAGTAAAATGTCATCAAGCTGTCCAACTTCGCCGCCTAATGAAATCAGCGAGGGATTAAAGGCATTGACCAGCGAAGCCAGTGTGGTGCCGATCAGGTGACCGGCGCGGGCAAGAATCTCGGCGGCGGCTGAATCTCCGGATTGGGCGGCGACACTCACATCAACAGCAGAAATCGAGCCATCGGTTGCTAGTGTTTCAGCGAGCATGCGGCTATCGCCAGAAGTCGCCAGGCTCAAGCCTTCACGGGCAATGGCGTCGGCACCTGCTTGCGTATCCAGACAGCCGATGTTTCCACAATTGCAACGGTATTGGTGGCCGCCTGTTACTGCTACATGTCCCAAAAGTCCGGCACCGCCTTGTGCGCCACGATGCAGATGTGCCTCCGAAATCAATCCGGCACTAATGCTGCGGCCTAGATCGACATAAATAATGTCGCGGGTTCCAGCTGCACTTCCATTTTTGTATTCGCCGTAAGCCATCATCTGCACGCCGCTTCGCATCCACACTGGTGCGCGGAAGTGATGGAGCAAATGATCAACAATGGGGTACTCATCCCACCCTGGCAGAAGGCGTAGACGCGGTGAGGAATGTTCAGATTCTTCGACCGGCCCCGGAGCAGAAATGCCAATGCCCCATACATGATGATCATTTCCATGCTGGCCCAGCATCCAGTCGAATAATGTGATCAAACGTTTTTGAATCTGGATAGGGCTAGAAGCTTTATCCGTCGACTCATGGTGTTCGGCAATCAGCTGGCCTTTGAGATTTGCCAAGCCCACGCCAATGCGTGATTGATCGAGCGTTGCGACCAGAACAATTCCGGCATTTGGATTGAACTGAATGGTTCTCGGTGCCCGACCCCCGGTGGCCTGACCAAGTTCACCTTCCTCGGCAATGCCAAGCGAGAAGAGTGTGGCCAGGCGGTCTGAGACAATGGCACGCCCAAGACCCGTGAGCCGTTCAATCTCCGGACGGGTGTCGGCATCCGCTTCACGCAAAATGCTGAGGATGAGCGCGAGGGACGAACGTTCGGCATCGGCACGCCGGGGACGGCCTGTATTGCCGTCCTCCTGCGACCGATCTGATGGTCCAGGCGCCAAGCTCATCTCAGAGGGCATTTCGAGGTCTCTTTTCAACATAAGCGAAGTCTGAAGTTCATTTGGCAGAATTTTGTTCAAAATCAACGGAATTGTCAACAGACCTCCGAAATTTTCGTCATGTTCGCGTTGAAAAATCCTAAACTAAGAAATAAAAATACATAATAAAGCAATCTTTTGTATTTTTAATGTTGACTTATGTATTTTTTATTCTTACTGAGAATGAAAACAAGAAAACAAAATTGAAGTGGGAGAGAATTGTGACGAAGACACTCAATGTGGCGATGATTGGCGGCGGCTTCATGGGCAAGGCCCACGCCATGGCCTATGCGGCGATGCCAATGTTCTTTTGGCCGGCCCCAGCTATTCCGCACCGTAAAGTCTTGGTCGATATGAATTCCGAATTGGCCAAGCAGGGTGCAGCGCGCTACGGCTTTGAAGAATCCAGTGCCGATTGGAAAGCAACCATTGCCCGCAAGGACGTTGACGTCATCGACATCGTTACCCCCAATGACAGCCACGCAGAAATTGCCATTGCGGCATTAAAACTTGGCAAGCATGTGATTTGTGAAAAGCCTTTGGCGCGCACCGGTGCCGAAGCAAAGACCATGTTTGAAGCTGCGCAAAAGTCTGGCGCTATTCACATGGTGGCTTTCAACTATCGCCGCACGCCGGGTGTAGCGCTTGCCAAAAAGCTGATTGAAGAAGGTCGCATCGGAAAGATATTGAACTTCCGTGGCACCTATCTGCAGGATTGGTCAGCGGATCCGAATGGTCCTCTGTCGTGGCGTTTTCAAAAAAAGGTTGCTGGTTCCGGAACCGTTGGTGACATTGGCACCCATGTCCTCGATTTTGCCCGCTATCTGGTGGGTGAAGTCAGCTCCGTCAACGCCATCGTGAAGACCTACATTCCAGAACGTCCATTGCAATCCGGTGGGCTAGACAAGCTTGGTGCATCCGACAAGTCCGGCGCAGGCCCTATGGGCGTCGTCGATGTTGACGATGAAATGATCACGTTGTTGAAGTTCCAAAATGGTGCAGTCGGTTCCATCGAGGCCTCACGCAACGCCCATGGCCGCAATAATTTTCTCACCTTTGAAATTCACGGCAGCAAAGGTTCCATCGCCTTCAACTATGAGCGGATGGACGAAGTGCAGGTGATGTTTGCGGATGATCCAGCAGAGACGCGCGGCTTCCGCACGATCTATACTGGGCCAAACCACCCTTACGGCCAGGGCCTGTGGCCCATTCCAGCCTTGGGGATCGGTTACGGCGAGACCAAGATCATCGAATGCTATGATTTCTTCTCCGCCATTGTGAGCGGCAAACTGCCTTCGCCAAACTTTGAAGACGGCTACAAGATTTCCGCCATTGCTGATGCCATTCTTGAATCCGGCGTTACAGAGCGCTGGGTCAATGTAGCAAACTGAGGAGAATGCAACATGACCAACAAACTCGCTTACCACGCCAATTGCTGGGGACCACTCGGTGGTGATGCCGTTGGTGTCACCTCCATCACACAACTCGCTTATCGCACTTACGGCGATATGGAAAAGGCGATCAACGACATTGCATCTGCTGGCTATGAAGGCACCGAACTGTTCGATGCCAACTTGCTGGATTATGCAACAGGCAATTTCAAAGGCCTCAAGTCTATTCTCAAAAATGCAGGCATCAAACTTGTTGCTGCATATTCAGGTGCCAATTTTATCTTTGATGATATTCTTCCGGAAGAATTGGCCAAGTTGGAACGCGCTGCAGCTGCCGGTGCAGAATGTGGTGCCGAACATTTTGTTGTTGGTGGTGGTGCCAAGCGCGCTAAGGGCACCAAACGTGACGACATTAAAAAGCTCGGGGCCGCACTCGAAAGAGTTGTGAGGATCGCCAAGAAGAATGGCTTGAAAGCACACTACCATCCGCATCTCTCGACGATTGTTGAGGGCCCCAATGAAGTTCGAAAAATATTCAAGGAAACCTCTATCAATTTCTGTCCGGATACTGCGCACCTTGCAGCGGCTGGCGGCGATGTTCCGGCAATGATCCGCGAACATGCAAAACGCATCAGCTATGTGCATCTTAAAGGCTGGCAAAAAAAACCTTTTGCATTCACGCCTCTTGATCAAGGTTCACTCGATATTGGGGCCATCATTGCGGCACTCAAAGACATCTCGTTCAAAGGCTGGATCACAGCTGAACTTGATTCATGGCCCGATCCAAAGGACGGCGCCATTCACAGTTTGAAGTTTATGCGCAACGCAGGACTTTAAAGCCAACACTAAATGGGAGAAAACTGACATGATGAATAAACGAATGTTCTTGGGCGCGGCCACCACTGTTGCTCTTTTTGCAGCAGGCTTTTCTGCGCCAGCATTTGCCACTGATCCGGACGCAGCGTTGAAAGACCTGATGACCAAAGTTATGAGCAAAGGCCCGAATGGCGAAGACCCAGCGCTTGCATCCAGCGTGACGTTGACAGACGCCGAATTGGCCAAGATCAAGGCTATGAAGGCCACTGCAGCATTGGTGTTTCACATCGGTGGCAATGACTGGTCCAACGCTCAAGCGGCTGCCTTGAAAGAGCAATTCGGCAAGATGGGCATTGAAATTATAGCTGTTACAGATGCGGGCTTCAAACCTGAGAAACAAGTTGCCGACATTGAGACCGTCATGGTTCAAAAGCCAAATATTATTGTGTCCATTCCGGTCGATGGCCAAGCGACTGCTGGTGCCTACAAAGCTGCCGCAGCTGCTGGTGCCAAGCTCGTATTCATGGATAACATTCCGGCAGGCTTCAAGGCTGGCGTTGACTATGTGAGTTCGGTCTCTGCCGACAATTACGGCAATGGTGTTGCCTCTGCTCATTTGATGGCCAAAGCTCTTGGCAGCAAAGGCGAAGTCGGCATAGTGTTTCACGCTGCAGATTTCTTTGTAACAAAGCAACGTTACGATGGTTTCAAAAAAACAATCACCGAACAATATCCTGATATCAAGATTGTTGACGAACAAGGCATTGGCGGACCAGATTTTGCCGGCGATGCTGAAAAGGCCGCAGGCGCCATTCTGACATCACATCCTGAAACCAAGGCCATCTGGGCAGTCTGGGACGTGCCCGCTGAAGGTGTGATGGCTGCAGCACGTGCCGCCGGACGTGAAGATCTCATCATCATCAATATGGATCTTGGCGAAAACGTTGCCATCGAAATGGCCAAGGGCGGTA
>JAGWUY010000212.1 GCA_028868255.1 Alphaproteobacteria bacterium
GATGGCGCAGCTCTGTCCAAAGCCACTGAGATTGATGTGGTGTATGATATGCGCGCGGCTGATGTGGCCGCGGGTGGGCAGGGCGCACCACTGGTTCCGGTCTATCACCAAGCCTTGGCGCAGGAATCGCCCGTGGCCTTTGTCAACATCGGCGGTGTGGCGAATGTGACCCACATTGATGAAGATGGCACCTTGACCGCCTTTGACACCGGCCCCGGCAATGCATTGGTGAATGACTGGATGAAACATCACACAGGCCAAAGCTATGATGCTAGCGGCCAAATGGCAGCGCAAGGGCGCATTTCCATTGGCCATTTGAAAGCAGCCATTTCCAGCCCATACTTTGACCAGCGCCCACCCAAATCGCTGGATCGCAACAGTTTTGCCCATCTCGATTTTTCAGGTCTGAATGTGGAAGATGGCGCTGCCACATTAACCGCCTTCACCGCCCACGCCATCGCCCGCGCCGCCAAATGGTTTCACACGCCAGCCAAAGCATGGATCATTTGCGGTGGTGGCCGCCACAACGCCGCACTGATGGCCATGTTGCGCGAAATATTGCCTTCGGTAAAAAGCGCAGAAGACATAGGCCTGAACGGCGACAGCATGGAAGCCGAAGCTTGGGCCTATTTGGCCGTGCGATCACTTAAGGGGTTGCCACTCACATTTCCGGGAACAACGGGGGTACAACAAGCGTTAACGGGCGGTGTGTTGTGTAGGTCAATTTAAATTTCTAAAAATGCGGAGACAATTATTCTCTTGCCGTCATTCCCGCGCAAGCAGGAATTCAACTCAATGAAAAAAAGCGCAGTCGAAGTTGGATCACCCTACGCGGGGATGACGATGTCTCATGGAATTTTCTCAAAAAGATTTGGTCTCACAATTCCATCGCCAATGCCGCCACGCCCACCAGCCCGGCATTATCACCCAATACGGCGGCCACCACGGGCACAGCTTTGAAGGCTGTCATGGCGTGTTTTCCAATCTGATATTGAATGCCGGGCATCATCAAATCCAACCCCGACGATAGCCCTCCACCAACAACGATAACGTCAGGGCTATAAAGATGAAGCAGGCTGCAAAAACCAAAGCCCAGCCATTCTGCTTCTTCGTCCACCAAAGCCTTGGCCGTGGCATTGCCCAGCCGGGCCTGCTTAAATGCTGCCTTGCCATCGGCAAAGCCTTGTGCTTGCGCCTTCATGGCAAAGGCGGGCCCCGCTGCAATGCCTTCAAAACAGCCGCGCCCGCCACAGCCACAAATCGGGCCATTCGGGTCAATCATCATGTGGCCGATATGGCCCGCCATGCCGCGTCGCCCATGCAACAAATGTCCATCCATCACCACGCCGCCGCCAATGCCAGTGCTGACAGTCACATAAACCATATTGGCCAGCCCGCGCCCCGCGCCATATTTCCATTCACCATTGGCGGCCGCTACACCGTCATTTTCGAGCACCACCGGCAAATCCAACTTTTCCCGCAGCATATCCCGAAGTGGAAAACCGAACCAACCGGGCAAAGTGGGCAGGTCAGAGGCGCGGCCATTTTCTAAGTCCAGCGGGCCGGGCGAAGAAACGCCAGCAGCACGTAACCGATCACGCCAATCGCCGCTGACATCGGCAGTCAACTGCACCATCTGCGCAATCACGGCATGAGGCCCGCCAACAACATCAGTGGCCACGGCCTTGCGGCGCAAGATTTCACCTTTGGCATTGAGCACAGCTGCGCGCAGCTGCGTGCCCCCCAGATCAATGCCCAAAGTGAGATCTTGAACCATATTACAGCCCGTGAACCCAAGCCATGCGCGCCGCCAAATCTGGTGCACCAAAAGCGAGTGAACCCATCACAATCGTTTCCGCACCGCCCGCCCGCAGGCGCGGCACGGTGTTATCTCGAATGCCGCCGTCCGCCGCCACGATAATGCGCCGCCCAGCACCTGCGACGAGTTTGCGTGCTTCAGTCAAACGCGCCGGTGCAGAACCATCGAGGCCCACACCTTTAATGCCCATCAGCGTGCCCAGCAGGGTCAGCATATCAATGTAAGGCACAAATTTCGCGGCATCCGCCACGGCTGTGTGAAGCTGTAAAACCACGCCTGATTTCAAACCCAGCGTCTTGATCAGCGCCAAAGCTTCCAGTGCATTGGCATTTTCGGCTTGCACGCTGATCAAGTCAGCGCCTGCTTCAGCAAATTGTTCCACCTGATCCAGCAACACTGCATCCCCCACCATCAAATGCACATGCATGGGTTTGGCCGTCACCTTGCGCAGACGCGCCAGCAAATCCGGAAAGAACAACATGGCGCGGGAAAAATGCCCGTCCGCCACATCAACGTGGAAAATATCTGTAAATGGTTCAATGCGTTTTGTATCATCTTCCAGCCGCCCAAGATCAGCCGACCACAACGAGATTTCAGCCATCAGGCGATTGGTGGGAAGCTGCATTAACCAGTCAACAGTGGGGCGGGGGTTGCTCATGGGATGATCTCATTGTCCTTCAAAAAATGGGTCACAGCGACGTGGAATTCAGCAACGTGTTTTGCCTTGTCTGGGACCTTGGGCGCAAGCTCAACATAGTGTGCCGATGGGATTGTCTCTGCCAGCATCGTGGCGAGCGAAGTGGGGTGAATGATGTCTATGGCATTGGCCATCACCAGCGTGGGAACATTGATAGCCCTCACTTGAGCCTCAGAAATCTCTGGGCCGCTGGCCGCAATACGCCGGTGCAATTCTGCCACCATTGGCGGGTTGGGCTTTTCAAACAAGCGCATGAGCGAAGCGTAATTATCAGGCGCTTCTTGGCGAAAACGCTGGGCCAGCGCGGTTGCTTCAAAACTTGCGTGATCTTGCTTCTCAACAAAATCTGATATGATTTTGAAAACAGTCATGTTTTCTGGAGCACTCGTCCAACCCCAAGCGGGGCGGGCGAGGATCATGGCTTTCACGCGCTGCGGCATTATGGCGGCGATGCGCAAGGCAATGGCAGCCCCCATGGAAATGCCGCCCACCACAAATTGGCCAATGCCTTGCCTGTCAGCGAAGTCCACCACATCAGCAGCAAAATTAGGAATGCTCAATTCATCCGGGCAGCCATACGGGCTTGCTCCCTGACCACGACACTCTAACGTGAGACGACGCACGGGCAGGGGCGGAAATGCTTCATTGATTTGGCCAATATCGCCGCCTAGCCCATGCTGAAAGACGATGGCGGGACCTTGGCCAACATCATAACCCGAGAACATGAGACCGGCATGAGAAAATGAAATCTGGCTCATTGTGGCATAACGCTTTTGAGATAACTTGCCACCTGTGGCGCTTCAGTCTCGGTAAGGCCATGGGTGATGATCGGGCCGTCAAAGCCCACTTCTCGCAGCTGATGCAGAACGGATTTGAAATCGATGACACCTGTTCCCGCCGCCACAAATGCACCATGTGCATCGCGGTCCTTGGCATGGGCCATGGCAATATCATCGCCCAGCAGCGCCACAGCATCAGCAATGATGGCATTGCGCTTCAGTTCAGTTTCAACTTCAAACAAATTTGCAGGGTCTAACACCACGCGCAAATGTTTTGACTTCATCTCATCAATCAGCCGCTTGGCCAGCGCCGCATTTGAAACCACATTGGCCAATTCAGGCTCGATTCCCAAATCAACACCATGCGCTTCGGCCAATGTTAACGCCTTCGCCATTTCGGCGCGCATGTCTGCCCAAGCCTCCGGCGTAGCGTTATCCTTGTGCCAGTGCCATTGATCAGTGGTATGGCGCGTACCCGTACACAGCGTGACCATGGGGCTGCCCATCTGGGTTGCGGCCTGCAAGATCACAGAGAGACTGCGCAAACCATCAGCCCGTACGGATGCATCCGGGTGCGCCATATTATAGGTGGCGGACACGGCTGAAATGGAAACGCCATGGGTTTTGGCAGCAGTTGCAATCTCAGCGGTAAGTTCAGCCGTGACAGCACGTGGCAGCGACGGCAAGCCCACACAAGCCATATTGAATTGAACCGCGCCATAGCCCGCTTGGCGAACGGCACGAAACACAGCATCCGCCCCTTGGGCTGCAAAGGTCTTGGCGAAAATGCCAAGCTGCATCACACCAACCCGCTCACATCAACAAGGCGAACACGCTTGCCTGTTTCAGCCGATCGCGCACTGGCCACCATGGCGCGCACCGAGGCCACGCCATCTTGCACATCAGCGCCGCGCATGGGTGCGCCGTCCAAAATCACATCAGCAAAACTTTCCAGCTGGCGCCGATAGAAATGTCCGTCCGCGCCGAGTGGGCGCCGCGAGGTGGCATCGGCCTCATGGAAAATTTCAACATCAGAAGATTTGTAATACCACGGATTATATATTTTGGCGTTCACTGTGCCGTTCTGGCCGTACAGCGTCAGGCCTTCTTGCCAATCGGCACGAATTGCCACCGTCAAATCCAAATGGCCCATGCAGCCATTG
>JAGWUY010000213.1 GCA_028868255.1 Alphaproteobacteria bacterium
GGCATATCGCTCCGATGTTGTGAAAGTGGTGACATCTGAAAGCGGATATTATGGCGTTATTTTAGGGCCTTATAACGTAAAAACGATGCAGGAACTGAAGAAAAAAGATGCAAATAACCAGTTGAGTGCTTTACCGCCTGATGCCTTGCTTTCGCGCGGAGACAAATACCTGAAAACGGTATGGGAGAATAAACCTACAGGAATTGGCGCAGTGGCTTACTCATTGGATAAGGCTGCTGTTTTTTCATCAGGGTCGTTGAGCGTCAAGGTGCAAGCCCAAAAGCAAGGCAAGGAAAATGCCTATACGATAGTAAGTGGGCAAGATGGTGCTGGCACATTTCATTTTGACATCGGCAAAGATTTGCCAGCTGATGAAATGGCAAGCGCTGAGGAATATAAGGGCTTGCTCTACCATAAGGCAGGCGTGGCCAAGCTGGTTAAAGATGCGCCTTCCAAACAAATTGTGGTGACGGCATATACGGGTGGAGCGCATTGCTGCACCAAAACCTGGATTATCAGTAGGGATACAGATCATGCCGCTTGGGGCATGACTGAAGGTGAAACGCTTGATGGCGATGGCTATTGGTTTGAAGATGTGGACGGCGATGGTACGCTGGAATTGTTGAGCGTGGACAATCACTTTCTATATGCGTTTGACTCCTATGCAGGATCATTTGCACCTGTGAAAATTTATAAATTGCAAAATGGTAAGATTGACGATGTGAGCGAAGCGGATGCGATGCGCCACCGCTTGGTGCAGGATTTGGCGGGCATGGAATTTGAAGCCAAGGCGCGGCCCGATTTATGGAAGGAAAACGGTTTTCTTGCTGGCTGGGTGGCGGCCAAAATCCGCCTCGGGCAGGGCGAAGATGCGTGGAACACAGTTACCCAAAATATGCAGAAAGACACAGGTTTTGGCCCTGAAATTTGCACCACGGGGCAAGATCTGGCCGACTGCCCGCAGGACAAGATTCAGGCTGTTCCGGTGGTGAAGGCGCTTGCATCCTTCCTGAAAGATAATGGTTATGGGCCGTTGCCTTTGGCAGCAGAGGCTCTGCTGAATTAGCGAGGGGTTGAAGCCCAGCGCTTTAGGGCGACCAATGCCCAGATCGCTTCAACCACCCCAAATGGCCATGCGCCTTGCAAGAAGCCATAAGTTGAACCCAGAGCGCAAGACACGGCAAAGGCCAACACATACCAATGGCTGCGGCTCTCCAAGGCGTAAGTGATCAACATCAATGATACGGCGATGAGGCCGAAGAGGGTGAGATTGTCCATGGGTCAGCGCTCTCCAAAATTGATCAGGAAATGGTGGTTCAGCACCGTGTCTAGTTCATCTAGGTTGATGTTCAAACCGAGATCAGCAAAGCTGGTGACGCCGTGTTGAACAATACCGCAAGGAATGATGCCGCTGAAGTGTGTCAGATCAGGATTGAGATTGATGCTGAGGCCGTGAAAGGTGATGCCCCGACGCACGCGAATGCCGATGGCGGCAATCTTATCCTCCCGCGATCCGCGCCGCACCCACACGCCCACGCGGTCTTCACGCCGTTCGCCGATGATGCCGAAATCTGCAAGCGTTCCGATGATCACATTTTCCAAGGCGGCCACGAAGGCGCGCACATCATTGCCGCGCTGCTTTAAATCCAGCATCACATAGGCCACGCGCTGGCCGGGGCCGTGATAAGTGTATTGGCCGCCACGCCCGGTTTCAAAAACCGGAAAGCGCGCTGCGTCCACCAGATCAGCAGGCTTGGCGCTTGTGCCTGCGGTATAAATAGCGGGGTGTTCGACCAGCCAGATCAACTCATTCGCACCTTGGGCGATGGCATGTACTTCCGCATCCATGCGGGCTTGTGCCACGGGATAGGGTGTGAGGCAACTTGTCACTTCCCAGCGCAGGGGGCGGGCCAAATTCAGTCTGTGCGGAAGGGCATCACGGTTTGTCATTGCTTAGGCCTTTTCCCAAGTTCGACAGCTGGTGGCAAGGGCTGTATACATGACAGGAATCGGCAAGGGACATGGCGCTATGGAAATGCTTTTCAGTCTGGTGGCTGTGGTGCTGGGGATTATTGCGCTTTCGCAAATTTCAAAACTTGACCGACAGATTTTTCTGTTGAAAAAAGAACTGGCGCGGATCGGGCCGGGTGGTGTTGCGCCTGTTTCTCAAGCGGCGGACAATCCTGTGGCTGCGCCTGTTGAGAAGGTTGCAGCGACAGCCGCGCAGGCCGAGTTGCCAAAGGAACCAGCGCCAGTTTTGGCCGCCGTGCCGACAGAAAAGCGCGATGTGGAAAAAACTTTGGCTTCGCGCTGGTTCGTCTGGATTGGCGGGGTGGCCGTGGCTTTGGCCGGGTTGCTGTTTGTCAAATATGCCCATGACAATGGTTTGATTCCGCCGGTGTTGCGCGTGTTGATCGGGCTGGCACTGGCTGCTGGCTTGGTGGCGGCGGGTGAATTTGTGCGCAAGTCACGCGGGGCCAATGTGCAAGATTTTGTGCCGGCTGCCCTTTCTGCTGCTGGGTTGGTCATGGCTTTC
Source organism: Alphaproteobacteria bacterium (assembly GCA_028868255.1). Taxonomy (GTDB): domain Bacteria; phylum Pseudomonadota; class Alphaproteobacteria; order Rhizobiales; family Aestuariivirgaceae; genus Aestuariivirga. The sequence continues at coordinate 2,537 of JAGWUY010000213.1, forward strand.
GGTGTGGTTTATGCGGCTTACGGTTTGTATGGTCTGGTTTCCCCTGCGGTTGATTTTATCGGGCTTGGGCTTGTTGCTTTGGCGGCATTCTGGCTTTCGCGTGTGCAGGGGCCGCTGATTGCGGCGTTGGGCTTGTTGGGCGCTTATTCTGCGCCAGCTTTGGTGACGGCAACATCGCCCAATGCCTGGAGTTTCTTTCCTTATTTGGTGGTCATTGTTGCTGCATCATTTTTTACATTGCGGGAGCGCAAGTGGTGGTGGCTGGGTTATCTGAGCATTGCGGGCGCATTTGTTTGGGGCCTTTTGTGGATCTATGGTGTGGCTTTCACGCCCGCAGATGTGTTGCCGATTGCGCTGTTTGCTGTGGTGTTAGGCGTTGGCACAACATTGGTTTTGGAGCGGCGCGCAATTTTTGATGAAGCCAGCGGAACCTTGCTGCATCCGGCAGCGATGAGTGACCCGTTGAAGCTTGCCATTTGTGGCATGGGAGCAGGGGCTGGGCTTTTGGCGGCGCAGGTGTTGGTGAGCCACCATGGCACCCCATCATTGGTTTGGTTTTTGGTGGGCATGGCGTTGATTGTGGCGTTTAGCTGGTTCAAGCGTGGGGCCAATGTAGCCGCCCTTTTGGCGGCGGGCTTTACACTGTTTATTTTCTTAAGTTGGCCAGATGTTGCGTTTTATGACATCGCCTTTGATGAGCGCGGTTTTTGGATCAGCGTACCAGGCCGGATTGAGCCCCCGCGCTTTATGATGTGGATGATGGTGGGGCTGGTGGGCTTTACATGTGTTGGCGCGCTGGGCGTTTTTCGCAAAGCGGTGTCGCAGCCCTGGGCGGCTTTAGTGGCGGGGGCCAGCTTTCTGTATTTGTTTGGGGCTTGGGCGCGGGCTGATTTTGTGTGGCCCAACATGCAATGGGCGCTGTTGGGTGCGGTGCTCGCCTTCGCGCTTTTGGCTCTGGCGTGGGTTAGGCGATCATCATTGGACGCACTCGAAGAGTTGTTGGGCGCGTCTTGCCTTTTGATGGGTGCCGCTTTGCTGGGGCTTTTTGCACTGGACCGTTCGCTTGATGGCGTGTGGATGACCATGGCAGTCGCGGCGCTGGCACTGGGGTTTGCTTTTGTCGTGCGCGCGTTGCCGGTGCGACTTGGCGGCTCATTGGTGGCGGCTTTGGCCAGCTTTGCAGCATTGCGCCTGTTTGTCGCGCGCGAGATTTGGCACAATGGCGCTGTGCTGCCGTGGGGTGGGCATTGGCCAGTTTATGGCTATGGCGTTCCGGCGGTGTTGGCGCTGATGGCGAGCCGCGTGTTGCCAGCTGAACAGTTCATGCGGGCACGTGTGGCGCTGGAGGGCATAGCCCTGGCGCTGGGCATTGCGCTGGTTTCGCTGGAATTGCGTACCCTGATTGGTGGTGGAATTGGGTATGCCGATATAACGCTGCTTGAAATGGCGTCGCATATTCTGGCCTGGTTGGGGGCGGCTTATGGATTGGCCTATCGGCAGAGCCTGTTTTCGTCTTTCGTCTCAAAATGGGGTGCGCGGGTGCTTCTGTTTGCCAGCTGTGCCGGGATGATAGGCTTCAGCCTGGTGGTGTTGAACCCTCTATTGGGGCGACCTGTGGAGGGCAATATGTTGTTTAACAGCCTTACGCTGGCCTATCTGGCAGCTGTGCCTTTATTGGCTTTGATGGCGCGCAAGTTGGAAGGTTTGGGGCTTGGGCGCTTGCGCAATGCGCTCGGCATTCTGGCCTTGGTGATGGTGTTGGCTTACGTGACTCTGCAGGTGAAAATGTGGTTCCAAGGCAAATATTTGATACCCGAATTCTCGAGTGATGCCGAATCCTACAGCATGTCCGTGGCGTGGTTGTTGCTTTCAATCGCCATGTTTGTGGCGGGGTTGAAACTGGGCCGCCAAAACATTCG
>JAGWUY010000214.1 GCA_028868255.1 Alphaproteobacteria bacterium
GGTCTATGATTGGAAAATCCGATGATCAGCCTTTGGCGCTAATCATCGGAAACTCTGGCAACACAATCAAAGTCAGTTAATGGTACCAACCTTTCCAAGAGGCGTTGTCAATGGCGCAGAACCTTGGTTATCGATTTGTGTGGGCACATACCAGCAACCGGGTTTCTTTTTGAAGTTAGCAATGGCACCCGTCACAGAACTCGGCTTCTGTTTGCCGCAAAAGACGGAAGTTTGACAAGTTGAACCACTGCTTTGCATCCAGAGTGGCATGCCATGGCGCTGAACATAGCGATTGCAGCACATGATAACTTGATTGCGAGAACCTGCGCGACATGAGTCAGTCAGCGCCGCATTGGCTGTGCTATTCATTGCTGTCAATGCCAAACCGGAGAGGCCGAAGATGGCAAATGCCAAGACGGAATTGCGTGCATTAAAAACATTTAACATGATAGACTCCTTTTTCTAAGTTGAGCGATCATGGCTGATCGATGGCGTGAATATGGCAAAAGCAATATGAGCCATCCCTGAATGCGCCGTTCACTTTGAATTCACGCTTGGAATTCGACGCTAATCCAGTGGAATAATTTTACGTATATAAGCGTAACGCATCTTAATGTCATCACCCTCAGGAGGAGACTACCCATGAAAAAGTTGCTCGCAAATAGTGTTATAACTTTTGCATTTTCTGCCGGAGCCGCGCTGGCTGCGGGAACTGCACCCAGCACTCCTGCCGCCCCCGCTCCAACCAGCCCCACGCAGATGCAATGTAAGTCTGGCTATGTGGTGAAAACCATCAAGGTCAAAGGCAAGAAGCCTTACAAAACATGTGTTAAGGCAACAGCAGGCGTAATCCCCGACAATGAGCTGTATGCCCAAGGCTATTTGCTGGCCAAAACTGGCGAATATGATTGGGCTTTGCAAGCCTTTGGTGCAATGACCAACACGCAAACGCCCGAAACATTGACCATGATCGGCTACAGCAACCGCAAGGCCGGGCGTTTGGAAGTTGCCGTTTCCTACTATGATCAGGCCTTGGCTTTAAAACCTGATTATGTAAAAGCGCGTGAATATCTGGGAGAAGGCTATGTGGCTGCTGGGCGGATCGATCTTGCTCGGTTGCAATTGGCCGAAATCGCCAAACGCGTTGGCACGAATTCTGTGGAATACAGCGATTTGGCAAAGGTCATCAGCGGCCAGGTTACAAACCTTTAATCACTTGAGGGGCGTGAGCCATTGCACAGTCCCGCGCCCCCACTCCCCCAAGCCTAGGCGCCCTGCCAAGGCAGGCAGCAATGCTTGCAAATCTTTCTCTAACCCAAATGGCGGGTTGATGATGACTAGTCCTGATCCTGACAGGCCACCTTGCGCGAAGGCATATTTCACGCGCAATTCAGCCTGCAACATGTTGGGGATATTCAATGCCTGAAGGGTCGCCACAAACTGCGCGGCGAATTCTTCCGTGGTCACAGGGTACCAGATCATAAAAACAGCGTTTGCCATGCGCCGATAACCAAATTCAATGGCCTTGGCGGTGCGCAACGTTTCATCTAAGACTTCAAAAGGCGGATCAATCAAAACCAGCCCGCGCCGCTCGCGAAACGGCAGTTGCACCTTCACCGCCTGAATGAAATCAAGCTGAGTGACAGAAACATTTTTTTGCGTCGCATAAACTGCGCGCAACTCTTCAACATCGATGGGGTGCAATTCATTGGCAACCAAGCGATCATCCTTTCGCATAAGGCGCACCACGATTTCAGGCGAACCAGGATAAAAGCGGCCTTCCCCATCTGGATTGAGCGTTGCCAAAACCTGGCGGTACGGGCTCAAGATAGCTTCCACCTCGGGCGAAAAATCATCATCCATTTTGGCGATGCCGCCTTGCCATTCGCCAGTCTTGTTCGCTTGCACACTTTGCAAATCATAACGCCCAATGCCGGCATGAGCATCAAGCACGGCAAAGGGTTTGTCTTTGGCTTTCAACAGCTCAAGTGTGCGGGCCAATACGGCATGCTTTAAAACATCACCATGATTTCCGGCGTGAAAGGCGTGACGATAGTTCATGCGCGAAACACGACGGCAGCGCCAACGATGATGATCGCAAAGCCAGCAATATGTTGCAGCGTAATTTTTTCGCCCAACCAAAAAAATGAAAACCCTATGAAAACGGCAAAGGTGATCACCTCTTGCATCGTTTTCAGTTCCGCCGTGGAGTAAACGCCACTGCCGATGCGGTTGGCAGGAACCGCCAAGCAATATTCAAACAGAGCAATGCCCCAACTGGCCAGAATGACCATCCACAACGGTTTGGCTTTGAACGCCAAATGACCATACCAAGCAAAGGTCATAAACACATTCGAGGCCACCAGCATGATAATCGGCATCGCATTGGCAAATGTAATTGGCGGCATGGAATCACCTCGGATTTAGAACGGCAGTTTAACGCGTTAGTCCTGCCTCGCAGCAGTGGTCAACGGTCTTGGAAGGGTTAATGATCTGTAAACCATTTCGGGTCAAACCGCTTGGTTGAGAAATTTGAGAACTATTTTGATGCAGAAAACTTTTGCCATATTGGCGCTCATACTGATGACAACAATGCTGCGGGCCGAAACTCAATCACCGTGGTTTGGCAGCGAAGCTTCGCCGGCAGAACAAATTGATCTAGAACTAACGGCAAGCGTCACACAGGTTTCCGATAAGCAGATTGATTGCGCAATTTACAATTGCGCTCGTTCCGCAAAAATTGCTACACCACCGCAAAAAGGCACATCAAATCCTTAATCCTGACACAAGGATGGTTTTGATGGGCATTTCAAAACTGGGGACTTTTTGAAAATGAAGATGAAATCACAGGTTATTTTGATGTTGGCCTCTGCATTTGCGCTCAGCGCATGCACAGGCATGAATGTGTTCAAAGATTCCTCTTCTCCTTCGGCCATGCCTGCACCGCCTGCCCCAGCAATAGCGCCAGAGCCCATTACACCGATGGCGCCCACAGCCTTGAGCAGCGCTCAAATCAAATCACTTCTGAGCGGTAAAAGCTGGGCTTGGACTGGGCCCAAAAACAGTGGTGTGACACTTTATGCTTCTGACGGTACGTCGTTGGTGCAAGTGAACGGCAAAGGCACAACCAGTGGAAAATGGCAGACAAAAGACGGCCAGCTGTGCGAAAGCTTCTCTCCCGCCAGCTTTATGCCTCAAGGTTTGCCTATGAATTGTCAGTCATTCTCAGGCACTTCCGGCAACTATCGCGTGGGCCAAGCCAGCTTCAAGATCGCCTCTTAAGCCCGTTCACATTCTCGCCATAAACAGGCCTCTATGCCGCCGCGAGGTGTTGGCAAGAACTTGCTTGTTGGAGAATTGACATGAAATTGCTGTTCACCCGTCGGGGTGTTTTGTCGTTTTTGGGGGGTGCTTTGGCGCTACCCGGAGTTGCTCGGTCTGATTCTGCTGCCGATCATCCCCTTTATGGTGGCGCAGAATATATAGGTGATCCCGCTCTATTGCCACCACCAGAATCCCCTATCGACTTTCCGATCCTGTCCTATGCGAGTCAAATTCCTGAAAAATTTCGCAGACAGCAAGTGACCTTTGGCAATAAGGAAAAACCGGGCACTGTAATTGTTGATCCCGAACATCGCTATTTGTACTTTATTCTCGGCCCAGATCAGGCCATCCGTTATGGTGTAGGCGTAGGCCGACAGGGCTTTGCTTGGTCAGGCCAAGCCATTGTTGGCATGAAACGGCGTTGGCCACGCTGGCTGCCGCCCCAATCCATGGTAGAGCGCGATCCCAACGCAGCGCCTTGGGCCAATGGTATGCCGGGTGGGCCAGAAAACCCGTTAGGCGCGCGCGCCATTTATCTTTATGCCAACGGCGCAGACACGCTTTACCGCATTCACGGCACCAATGACCCAACATCAATTGGCAAGGCCGTATCATCCGGCTGCGTGCGCATGTTGAATGAAGATGTTGCAGACCTCTTTGAAAGGGTGAGCAAGGGAACCAAGGTCGTGGTGCTGGCCCCCGGCACGCTCTAGCCGTCTGTACAACTTGCAGCCCGCGCCACCTTGTGGCACATAGCCAAAATGCCAACGAACCTTAAGACGATGATTCTCAAAAACCTCGTGATAGCTCTGTCTGTTTTGATGCTTGCGGCCTGCGCATCGGCCCCAAAAGGGGTTCGCATTTCAAACAATGGAAGCTCGGCCACAACGGACAAACAAGGGGCAGCAATTCGCAATCTTTCCAGTGCCGAGATCACCCAGGTTGTCGTAGGTAAGTCATTCCAATTCACCCGCTCCGACAGCACAGGCTTTGTAATTTATAACGCTGATGGCACATTGGACATTACCGATGACAAAAAAGGCGCACTCAAAGGCAAATGGTCGACAACAGGCGACCAATACTGTGAAACCTATGCGTCGGGTGCGCAGGAATGTGGCGTGTTCAAATA
>JAGWUY010000023.1 GCA_028868255.1 Alphaproteobacteria bacterium
CGCATTACATCCGTCCACATCAAGGAATTTGCAGAAAAGGGCGACATGAAAGTGGAGCTTGGCCAAACAATTGTTGGCAAGGGCAAAGGCAAGTGGCCAGATATTTTCAAGGCATTGCGCGATCATTCGCGTGCCAGCCAGTTTATTTTGGAGCATGATAACCCAGCAGATTATAAGTCCTGGGCCAAAGGCTCGTTCAACTATGTTTCAAAGATTTGAGGTTTTAACATGAGCAAAACATTGGGCGTTGGCATCATCGGTTGCGGCAATATTTCTTGGGCCTATCTGACATTGGCGCAGAAATTCAAACATATCGAAGTCAAAGCTGTGGCTGATATGAATATGGAAGCGGCAGAAGCGCGCGGCAAAGAATTCGGCGTTCCGGCGCAAACCGTAAAAGAGCTTTTGAAAAATAAAGACATCGCCATCGTGGTCAACCTCACAGTGCCTGCGGTGCACTATAAAGTGTCCAAGCAAATTCTCGATGCTGGCAAGCATGTCTATTCTGAAAAGCCCCTGACGCTTTCTTACAAAGACGCGCTGGCCTTGCAGAAATATGCGGCCAAGAAAAAGCTGCGCGTGGGCTCAGCGCCGGATACTTTCCTCGGTGGTTCACACCAATTGGCACGCAAGGCCATTGATGATGGCCGCATAGGCAAAATTGTTTCGGGCACCTGCCATTTCATGGGGCCGGGTATGGAAATGTGGCATCCGCAGCCACACTTCTTCTTCAACCCCGGCGGTGGGCCGATGCTGGATATGGGGCCTTATTACATCTCCAATTTGATCAATTTGGTGGGGCCTGTGAAACGTGTTGTAGGCCTTGCAAATTCTGGCCGTAAAGAACGTGTGGTGACAACACCCGGCAGCAAATTCAAAGGCGAGACGATCAAGGTGAAAACACCAACATCCTATCACGCATTGCTGGAGTTTGCGAATGGCGCTTGCATCACTTTAGGCCTGTCATGGGATGTATGGGCGCATAAGCATCAGAATATGGAGCTTTATGGCCAGACCGGTGCCATGTTTGTGCCAGACCCCAATTTCTTTGGGGGTGATGTGATGGTGGCCACAGAGGGCAGTGAGGTGAAAGCCATGCCCGGCTGGGATCACCCCTTCAGCAAAAACAATTGGGGCATGAACAACAGCCAGACAGATGTGATCTGGGCCAATTATCGTTGTGCAGGCCTTGCTGATATGGCTGATGCCATCATCAACAAGAAGAAGCTGGCGCGCTGCGATATTTCGATGGTGGCCCATGTTGTTGAGGTGATGACGGCTGTGATGGAGTCTGGCGAGAAGAAAAAAGTCATCACTCTGAAGTCCACCTGCAAGCGTCCTGCGCCCTTTGGGCCAGATGAAGCTCGGGCTTTAATGAAGTGACCATGAAATATAATCGGTGTGGCAGAAGTGGCCTTCTTCTGCCCGCCATTTCCCTCGGTCTTTGGCACAATTTCGGTGCTGAGGCTGATCATGGCATGAAGCGTGCGCTTTGCCGCAAGGCTTGGGATTTAGGGATCACGCATTTTGACCTCGCCAATAATTATGGCCCACCGCCGGGTTCAGCCGAGGAGGCGTTTGGCCATATTCTGGCGGAGGATTTTAATCACCACCGCGATCAGATGATCATCTCCACCAAAGCAGGTTATCACATGTGGGATGGGCCTTATGGGGAATGGGGCAGCCGCAAATATATGCTGGCCAGTTTGGATCAAAGCTTGAAGCGCTTGGGCCTCGCCTATGTGGATATATTTTACTCACATCGGTTTGACCCTGATACGCCGCTTGAAGAAACCATGGGGGCGCTGGATTATGCCGTGCGCTCGGGCCGTGCGCTTTATGTTGGTATTTCCAACTATCCCACCCTTGCACTGCGAGAAGCAGCACGGATATTGAAGGAGCTGGGCACGCCATGCCTTATCCATCAACCGCGTTACAACATGTTGCAGCGCGAACCCGAAATCAGCGGTGCGCTTGAAACCGCTGCCACGTCTGGCATGGGCACAATTGTGTTTTCACCATTGTCTCAAGGCCTGCTCACCAACAAATATCTAAAGGGTATTCCTGAGGGCAGTCGCGCCACGGTCGGAAAATTTTTGAAAGCAGAGCAGATTGAACCAGCATTAGTGGCCAAACTTGCCAAACTCAATGCCATCGCGGCATCACGCGAGCAAACATTGGCGCAGATGGCAATAGCGTGGGTGTTGCGCGAAAAATGGGTCACTTCAGCGCTGATCGGTGCATCGCGGCCTGAGCAGATTGACGATTGCGTGGCGGCCTTGAAAGTGGCTCGTTTTTCGCCAGATGAACTGCAAGAGATTGAGGCTGTGCTGACGACTTAGTTTACCCTCGTACCAATGTTTCAATGGCCAGTCCCAATCCCAAGAGCTGCTCATCCTGGCCATGGGCAGCAGAAAGTAAAATGCTTGTCGGCAGGCCATCTGCGTCGAGGCCCGTGGGCATTGCCAATCCGCAGCCTTCCAGAAAATTGCCGATCAAGGTGTTGCGCAGAGTCTTGGCATTGGCAGTAAAAAACACGTCCTTATCAGCCTCCAGTGGCCGCATATCCATGGCCACATGCGGCACTGTGGGGAAAAGCATGAAAGCCCCTGCAATGGCGGCATTGTGTTGCGCAATCAGCAATTGGCGGCGCTCGATGATTTCCAACAAATCAACTGCAGTCACCCGCTCTGCCGCCAAGATTCGTTGCACAACGCGGGGATCCATGCTCGCGGCATCTGGTCCGTGTACGCGCTCCCAATGTTGGTGCAAAACTTCTGGCCCCAACACAGAGCCTTTGGTTTTTAAAAGAGCAAATAGCTTTTCAAATACTGGCATCTGGCGACGTTCAATCTTGCCACCCGCCTTGGCAATGCGCTTTATGGCATCCTCAAAATTTTCGGCTACGGCTGCTTCAACCCCATCAAAAACTATCGAGGTTGGGATAATGAAGCGCTGCCCTTTCACCGCATGTTTGGGCAGGGCCTTTTTACGTCCTCGCAGCACGCGATCAATCAACTCGCAATCTTCTACCGTTTGTGCCAGCGGGCCTAAACTATCGAGCGTTTTTGACAATGGGAACACACCGCGCATGTCATAGTGGCCGGTCGAAGCCTTATAACCAACAACTCCATTTAAGGCCGCGGGAATGCGCACAGAACCACCAGTATCTGTTCCAAATGCAATCGGCAAAAGCCCTTTGGCAACAGCCACGCCCGAGCCTGAAGATGAACCACCCGGGATGCGTGGCACCACAGCATCATGTGGATTTCGGGGTGTGCCATAATGCGGGTTCATGCCAATGCCGGAATAGGCAAATTCCGTCATGTTCAACGCGCCGATGGTGATGAGGCCTGCGGCCTTTCCTGCTGCTACTAGGCCAGCATCCACTGTGGCGGGAGGCGCTGATTTCAACACCACTGAGCCTGCGGTTGTTGGCCTTCCCTTGATATCAAACAAATCCTTCCAGCCGATGGGAATTCCGTCAAGAGCGCTGGCGGGCGTGCCTGCTTTCAAGCGGCGGCGCGCTGCTTTGGCTTCAGTGCGCGCGCGCGTGGCAAGCACTTCAACAAAAATAGATTGATCGTCGCTGGCGGAAATTGCAGCCAACACGTCTTCCGTTAGGTCAATGACATCGCGCTTGCCGCCGCGCAATTGTTTTGAAAGCTTTGCTATACTGTCCATCTCAGTCGCCCGTCCTGACGTAATGCAGAAACGTCACCATTTCAGATCGACTGTTTTTGTGCAATCCCATTTAAGATCATTGAGCCACATGCTTCTTGGCTGGCAGCTTGTGCATGGAAGTAGAGACAAAGCATGAGCGTGCAAATATGAAACTCTTGCCAGCGAAGGCCTGATCCAAAAAACAAAAGCCGCATCCCTTTTTACGAGAATGCGGCCACAACAACTCTGGCGCGCCGCCGGTACATACGTGGTCGGCGCGGAGAGTCTGATCTAATTAGAGCTTAAACAGCTTGGAGCTGATCAGCCGATGATTTGCCAGTGCGCTTGTCAGCGACGATTTCGTAACCAATCTTTTGGCCTTCGTTGAGGCCACGGAGACCCGCACGTTCAACAGCGCTGATGTGGACAAACACGTCTGGTCCGCCGGCATCTGGCTGAATAAAGCCATAGCCCTTTTGCGCGTTAAACCACTTTACGGTGCCTTTTTGCATAACTTATCCTTTAACAGTTCAAAAAAGTAATCTGGCCTCTTCACAACATTGTTCATGAAGGCCAACCGAATTCAGGATAAGGGGAAGGGGGCCATTCGCGCTTTTAGTGATAAAAGTGAAGTGCCACGCGCCGATTGGCCGAAACTCGATTGTGGGTACATAGTACAGAAATCGTCAAAACACAAGGCTTTCTCTCGCTGGGAGTGAAAACAATTGGCGGCAGCGCCACATTCTCATGCTAATGATTCGTTTTGCATGGCGAATCTTTGGTGTTTTGCCGGCGTTGCAGGAAGTGGGGCAGAGTATTTTGACTTTAAAATCCATCAATTGGGCGCAAAAACTCGCGCCATATCGTGTTGCAAGCAATGCGCGGGCCGTCTTTGAGTTGGCGCTCACTTTGTTTCTTTTTGTTGCGTTGTGGGTCAGTGCTTACCTCGCTTCCTATCTGCACCCTTGGCTTGCGCCGCTGATTGCCATCCCTGCTGCGGGTTTTCTGGTGCGGCTGTTCATGTTGCAACATGATTGTGGCCATATGGCCCTGTTTCAATCCAAAAAGGTCAATGACTGGGTGGGGCGGCTCTTGGGTGTGTTGACCCTCACGCCCTATGATTATTGGCGGCATTCCCACGCGATGCACCACGCCACAGCCGGCAATCTGGATCGGCGCGGTATCGGCGATATTCGTACCATGACCCTAGCCGAATATGAAAAGGAAGGGGCTTGGGGCCGCTTTTTCTATCGGCTTTACCGCAATCCGATCATTCTATTTATCATCGGCCCGGTCTATTTGTTTCTGCTGCAACACCGCCTGCCGCCACAAACTTTTGCCCAGGGCCGTGCATCATGGATTGGCGTTTTGGCCACGAATTTGGGGCTCGTTTTGTTGATAGGTGGGTTGATTGCCCTTTTTGGCTGGAAGGCCGTGCTCTTGGTGCATCTGCCGATTGTCATGGTCGGCGCTGCTATTGGGGTTTGGCTGTTTTATGTGCAACACCAGTTTGACCCGACACATTGGGAACATCAAGACGAATGGAATGTGGAAACTGCGGCCCTTGAAGGGTGTTCCTGTTATGATTTGCCCAAACCCTTAATGTGGTTGACGGGCAATATCGGCATGCACCACCTGCATCATTTGTCCAGTCGTATCCCGTTTTACCGCCTGCCACAGGTTTTAAAGGATTTCCCAGTCTTAGATGAGCAAGCTCATCACTTGACCTTTTGGCAAAGCCTCAAGTGCATCAATCTGGCGCTGTGGGATGAAGGCGCAAAAAAGCTGATTTCCTTCCGACTTGCCCACAAGGCGATGAAAGCTGCAGCTTAACTTGCCTCTGATATAAAATGATTTGATTTGGCGTGTCGGTAAAAGTTCTGGCTGTGGCGATTTTGATTTTATGCCATGAGGCAAACTCGTCTAAACACTGCCCAAGACCAATCAGGACACAGAGGGAACCAAAAGCATGACCGTTGGAAGCGACATCGAAATCGCACGCGAAGCCAAGATGAAGCCGATCATGGAGATCGGCGCAAAGCTGGGAATTCCGGCCAATGACCTGGTTCCCTACGGTCATACCAAGGCAAAGGTGACGCTGAGCTATATTGACAGCCTCAAATCCAAGAAGAATGGCAAGTTGATCCTCGTCACCGCCATCAACCCGACACCGGCAGGCGAAGGCAAGACCACGACGACCGTAGGTTTGGGTGACGGCCTGAACCGTATCGGCAAAAAAGCCATGGTGGCACTGCGTGAACCTTCGCTTGGCCCCTGCTTCGGCATGAAGGGTGGTGCCGCAGGTGGCGGTTACGCCCAGATCGTTCCGATGGAAGATATCAACTTGCACTTCACCGGCGACTTCCACGCCATTACTGCTGCCCACAATCTGCTGTCGGCGATGATCGACAATCACATATATTGGGGCAATGAGCTCGGCATCGACACCCGCCGCGTGGCTTGGCGCCGCGTGATGGATATGAATGATCGTGCGCTGCGCGAAATCGTCTGCTCGCTGGGCGGTGTGGCCAATGGCTATCCACGCGAAGCTGGTTTTGACATTACGGTTGCCTCCGAAATCATGGCCATCTTGTGCCTGTCCACTTCGATTGCGGATCTTGAACGCCGCATCGGCAATATTGTGGTGGCCTATAAGAAGGACAAGTCACCCGTTCTCGCCAAGGACATCAAGGCGCCTGGTGCCATGACGGTTCTTCTCAAGGACGCCCTGCAGCCCAATTTGGTGCAGACGCTGGAAAACAACCCGGCCTTCGTGCATGGCGGCCCATTTGCCAATATCGCCCATGGTTGCAACTCAGTGATGGCCACGCAGACTGCGTTGAAGCTGGCTGATTATGTGGTCACCGAAGCTGGTTTCGGCGCTGACCTCGGTGCTGAAAAATTCTTCGACATCAAGTGCCGCAAGGCTGGCCTGTCTCCTGCCGCCACTGTGATCGTGGCGACCGTGCGCGCCCTGAAAATGCATGGCGGCGTGGCCAAGGAAGATCTGAAAAAGGAAAATGTGGACGCCTTGAAAAAAGGCTGCGCCAATCTGGGCCGCCATATTGAAAATGTGAAGAAGTTCGGGCTGCCGATTGCCGTTGCCGTCAATCACTTCATCACAGACACCGATGCTGAAATCGAAGCTGTGCGGGACTATTGCAAGAGCCATGGCGTTGAAGCCTTCAAGTGCATGCATTGGGCCAAGGGTGGTGCGGGCATAGAAGACCTGTCCAAGCATGTGGCCATGTTGGCAGATAAGGATTCAGCTCAGTTCAAGCCGATCTATGGCGAAGACATGTCGCTGTTCGACAAGGTGTCCACCATCGCCAAGGAAATTTACCGCGCCAATGAAGTGATTGCTGATAAATCGGTGCGCGATCAGCTGAAGTCTTATGAAGCGGCAGGCTATGGCAAGTTCCCGATCTGCATGGCCAAGACGCAATATTCCTTTACCACTGACCCGAATTTGAAGGGCGCTCCTGTGAACCACACTTTGCCTATCCGCGAAGTTCGCTTGTCTGCGGGTGCTGAATTCATCGTGGTCATCTGCGGTGAAATCATGACCATGCCGGGTCTGCCAAAAGTGCCATCAGCCGAAGTGATCGGCCTAGATGCCAAGGGCCAGATTGAAGGCTTGTTCTAAAAAGCGGCCCCCCTCCGCCCTTCGGGCACCTCCCCCAGCGAGCTGAGGGAGGGCGAGAACTTCACGCTCCCCCAACTTGTTGGGGGAGCTGCCACGAAGTGACTGAGGGGGCTTTCTCACATTCACGGAGACCCATTATGGCCAAACTCATTGACGGAAAAGCATTTGCGGAAGGTTTGCGCGTGCGCATCGGTGCCGCGGTTGCGGGTCTGAAATCGGCGCATAGGCTTACGCCCGGCCTTGCCGTCGTTCTGGTGGGGGAAGACCCGGCGTCGAAAGTCTATGTGGCCAACAAGGCCAAGCAAACTGTCGAAGTGGGGATGAATTCGTGGGAGCACAAGCTGCCTGCCGAAACATCAGAGGCTGATTTGCTGGCACTGGTGACCAAGCTGAACAATGATCCGTCCGTACACGGAATATTGGTGCAGATGCCGGTGCCCAAACATATTGACTCGGCCAAGGTGCTGAACACCATTGACCCCGCAAAAGATGTGGATGGCTTTCATGTGGTGAATGTGGGCCGGCTTTCCACGGGGCAGGAGGCGCTGGTGGCCTGCACGCCCACGGGCTGTGTGATGCTGGCCAAGCATCAGCTGGGTGATCTCACGGGGCTCAATGCCGTGGTAATTGGCCGGTCTAATATTGTGGGCAAGCCTGTGGCGCAATTGCTGCTGGCGGAAAATTGCACCGTCACCATCGCCCATTCCAAATCCAAGGATTTGCCTGCGATTGTGCGTGGTGCTGATCTGGTGATCGCGGCTGTCGGCCGGCCTGAAATGGTGAAGGGCGATTGGATCAAGCCCGGCGCTTGCGTGATTGATGTGGGCATCAACCGCATTGAGCGCGATGGCAAGGGCAAGTTGGTGGGCGATTGTGATTTTGCCTCTTGCGAAAAAGTGGCAGGGTCCATCACGCCGGTGCCCGGCGGTGTGGGGCCGATGACCATTGCCTGCCTGCTTTATAACACGGTGCGCGCCGCCTGCGCCATCAAGGGTGTGACAACGCCGGAGATGTGAGGCGGCGGCGGGCCTTCACAGGCAACTCCTCCTCCACCTTCATTTCCCCCACGTCGTCTTCAGTCAGCTTGCAAGACTTGTGGGTGGGCGGAAGTGGGGAGATTACGCCCTTATAGCCCAATCACCGTACGGTGTCAAGCGTTTTATTCCTATTTAAGCAATTTAATTTTACAAAGAGAAGTTTACGTCACCGACTTCTTCGCCAGGAATTCGGGCTTGTTCCAGGCTTCGGTTTCCAGAATATTGTGCAGCACGTCCACCGCGTCCCACACATCGGCGAAGGAATTGTAAAGCGGCGCGAAGCCGAAGCGCATCATGTCGGGTGCTCTAAAATCGCCAATTACTTTGCGTTCGATCAAGGCTTGCATGATGGCGTAGGATTGTTCGTGGCGCAGGCACACATGGCTGCCACGCGTGTTCCATTGCCGCGTTCCATACAGCGTGATGCCGAATTTTGCGCAGCGCGCTTCGGCCCATTCTGTAAACAGGCGGCACATGGTTTGGGCCTTGGCGTAAAGCGCGTTCATATCCACATCGGCCCACACATCGAGTGCGGCATCCAGCGCCTGCATCGACAGCATGGGCTGTGTGCCGCATTGCATGCGGGCGATGGATTGCGCGGCTTCAAACTTCTGGCCAAAAGCAAAAGGCGCGGCATGGCCCCACCATCCCACAAGGGCGGGCATGACTTTGCTTTGCAGACGCGGATGCACATGTACAAAGGCTGGCGAGCCGGGGCCGCCGTTCAAATATTTATAGGTGCAGCCAATGGCCATATCGGCATTCACCTCGTCCAAGCGCCCCGGCACAGCACCCGCGCTGTGTGCCAAATCCCAAATCATCAGCGCACCCTTGGCATGGGCCTTCTCCGTCACGGCTTTCATGTCGTGGCGCCTTGCGCTGCGATAATCGGTTTCTGTCACCATCACCACAGCCACATCTTCGGTGATGGCATCCAGCACCGCTTCAGGCTCCACCACCCTTAAGCTATGGCCATCATTCATAAAAGTGCAAAGTCCTTGGGCCACATAAAGATCAGACGGGAAATTGCCCGAGTCTGACAAGATCACTTTGCGCGTGGGTTTTTGCGCAACAGCGGCTGAGAGCACTTTAAACAGATTCACCGAAATGGAGTCCGCAACCACCACGCTGTCCGGTGCTGCGCCGATCACGTGGGCAATCTTGTTGCCGATTACGCGCGGCAGGGTCCACCAACCATGCTTGTTCCATGAGGTGATAAGATCTGTACCCCACTCCACATCGACCGCGTGTTTGACGCGCGCCACAGCCGCCTTGGGCAGCACGCCAAGCGAATTGCCATCGAGATAAATGGTGCCTTGGGGCAGGTAGAATTCCCCGCGCTTTTTGGCGAAGGCATCCTGGGAATCCAGCTTGAGGGCGTCGGCGCGTGTGGTCATGAAAATCTCCTGTGCAAACTGCCTAAAACAGGTCACAAACTTGCGCAATGAAAATTGCCTTCTGATGCAGCGAAGAAAACTCAACATGAAAAGACTGATGGTGGCGGTGGTGGCGTTTGCGCTGGGGCCCGGGATAACGCAGGCACAAAATGCCGAACTTTCCATTTCCCAAACGTCCAAGCTGATCAGCAAGGCGCGGCCCGGTGTGGCAGATGCGCAAGGCTGGGCGATTGATCTTTTGGATGTGCTGCGGGCACAAGGGCTTGCGCCTTCGCGCGAGAATGTATGTTCGGCCATTGCCATCATCGCGCAGGAATCTGGTTTTGTGGCGGACCCGGCGGTGGCGGGCTTGGGGGCGTTGGCGGAGAAAGCCTTGCGCGCGAAGTTTGAGCGCATCCCACTTCTGGGGCGCATGGCCATTCGATTTTTGGAAACAACACCATCGGAAGGTGATAGCTATTTGGCCCGAATTCGCGCCGCCAAGACGGAGCGCGACTTGGATATGACCTACCGCGCGATGGTGGAAGATGCGGGCAAACGTTCCTCGATGTCGATGCTGGTGCAAAGCGGGCTTCTGAACCAGGTGATAGAAGATCGCAATGACATCAACACCATAGGCTCGATGCAGGTGTCTGTGCGCTTTGCGTTGCGCAATGCCAAAGCGCGGCGCTGGCTGCCAATGACGTTGGCTGACGTTTATGCGGTTCGTGATGATCTCTATACGCGCCATGGCGGCCTGTATTATGGTGTGATGCAACTGCTTGGCTATGACTCCGGCTATAATCGCAAAATCTATCGGTTTGCCGACTATAATGCAGGGCGCTACGCCAGCCGCAATGCGGCGTTTCAGAAAATCATCAGTGTGCTGAGTAAATTACCCCTCGCAAGTGACGGCGATTTGCTGCTGTATAACAAGGATGAACAAGCACTGGCCAAAATGAGTGGTACGGAGCAAGCTTTGCGCAGTGTGATTGCCAAATATAATCTTGGCATTGATCACCAAAAACTGCGGGCGGATTTGCTGAAGGAAAAATCAGCTGATTTCCCAGCCACGCAAACCTATTTGCAGGTGCGGGATGTTTATGCCCGTAGCGCCAAGGGGGTGGTGGCATTTGCGGCCATTCCAGAGATTGAACTCAGCAGCCCCAAAATTCGCCACTACATGACCACGCGGATTTTCGCGGATCGAGTGGATAAACGCTATCAGGCTTGCATTGCGCTCAAGCTTTGACGCGGGCGTTGTTTGGATCACACAGCGGTTGCAGGTGCGGTGTGGCTTTCACGCGTTCCTGCGCCACAACCAGTTCATATGTACCACTCATAACATAATCTTCCGACACGCCTGTGGCATCTCGCACATAGCCATAGCCAATGTGTTTGCCCACGGTGTAACCATAGCCGCCGGAAGTGAGATAGCCAGCGAAGACGCCATTGCGCAAAATTGTTTCGCGGCCCAGCAGAACAATGTCTTCACGCGCGGTGGTGAAACCACAGAGCATTTTGGTCAAGGGTTGTGACTGCCGCTCCAACAAGGCATGGCGACCCAGAAATTCGATTTCAGATTTCAGCTTCACCGCCCAGCCTAGGCCTGCCTCCATGGGCGTGTCATTTGGCGTGATGTCCGCGCCCCAAGCGCGATAGCCTTTTTCAAGGCGCAATGACTCAATGGCCCGGTAACCCGCAAGGCGAAGCCCCATGGGTTCACCTGCGCGCATCACGGAGGCGTAAACATCCTTCATCGCATGGATTGGGGCGTGAAGCTCATAGCCCAGTTCACCTACATAGGTGACACGCAACACCCGCACAGGATGACCTTTCAGGCCGATGACCTTGGCATCGCCGAATTTGAAGGCCTTGTCTGTCAAATTGCCATAGGTGGTTTTTTGCAAAATCTCGCGTGACTTTGGCCCCATAAGAGACAGTGTGCCGTATTGCTCGGTCACGTCGATCAGTTTCACATTCATGCCTTGCGGCAGGTGATCTGCAATCCAATGGAAGTCATGGGTTCTGAAGCCCGTGCCGGTGACGATGTAAAAATGGTCTTCCGCCAACCTTGCGATGGTGAGATCACATTCAATGCCGCCGCGGCTGTTGAGCAGCTGGGTGTAAACCAGGCGTCCGGGTTGGGGGGGAATGCGGTTGGCGCAGATATAATCCAGTGCGGCCGCAGCATCCGGGCCGCGCAGTTCAAATTTGGCAAATGAAGATTGGTCAAACAGGGCTGCACATTCGCGTACCGCATTGTGTTCTTCCCCGACAGCGGCGAACCAGTTTTGCCGACCCATCGAGTAGACGTCCTTGGGTTCAATGCCTTCGGGGGCAAACCAATTGGGCCGTTCCCAGCCCAATTTGGAGCCGAAACAAGCCCCTTTGGCGCGCAGCACATCATAAAGTGGAGAGACAATTTTTGGGCGACCACTTTGATATTCTTCATGGGGGAAGCCCACGGTGTAATGCTTGCCGTATGCTTCCAATGTGCGTTCATTCACAAAACTGCGATCATGGTGCAGTTTTGAAAAGCGGCGAATATCCACGCTCCACAAATCGGTTGGGGCTTCGCCTTTTACCACCCAATCCGCCAGCACCCAACCTGCACCCCCAGCTGAGGCAATGCCAAAGGCATTAAAGCCCGCGCCTACATAGAAATTGCTGAGCTCAGGTGCTGCCCCCAAAATGAAGTTGCCATCAGGCGTGAAGCTCTCCGGCCCGTTGATCATTTTCTTGATCCCGGTTTTTTCCAAGGCGGGAACGCGCAGCAGGGCATTGGCCATGTGTTGTTCAAAATGTGTGTAGTCATCATCAAACAGCTGGAATTCAAAGTCAGATGGCACATCCCCTTGAGTCCAGGAAATAGGGTTTGGTTCATAGCCGCCAAAAACTAACCCGCCCACTTCTTCCTTGAAATAAGTGCGCAAATCAGGATCGCGGATTGTCGGGGCATCGGAAGCCAGACCTTCCATCTTCTCAGTGATCACATATTGGTGTTTCACCGGTTGCAGGGGCACATTGGCCCCGGCCATGGCACCGATCTGTCTGGCCCACATGCCAGCACAGTTCACCACTTTGGAGCACACGATGGTGCCGTGATCGGTGTGGACGGCGTTGATGCGTTTGCCCACAACATCAAAGCCTGTAACACATACGCCTTCAAAAAGCTTTGCACCATGCATGCGCGCACCCTTGGCCAAGGACTGCGTGATGTCTGAGGGTGAAGCCTGCCCATCTGTTGGCAGGAAAGATGCACCCTGCAGATCTCTTGTTTCGAGAAGGGGGAACATGGATTTGACTTCGGATGGCGACAGCAAATGCATTTCCATGCCAAAGCTGCCAGCTGTGGTCGCAAGGCGCTGATATTCAATCCAGCGGTCCTTGTTGGTGGCGAGGCGCAAACAGCCCGTCATTTTCCAGCCTGTTTGCAGGCCTGTTTCCTTCTCGAGATTTTTATAAAGGTCGACTGAATATTTGAGCACTTGGGTGATCGATGCAGAGGAACGCAATTGGCCCACAAGGCCTGCCGCATGCCAGGTGGAGCCTGATGTGATTTTGTTTTGTTCCAGCACAATGACATTGGCTTTGTGGTCGCGCGCCAGATGATAGGCGGTTGAGCAGCCAATGATGCCGCCCCCAATCACAACAATATCTGCATGGGAGGGAAGGGTGGTGGTCATTGTGTTGGAAACCTTGTTTGGTGGGACTGAAAGATGTTTTCAAAACGTCCGAGATATTCTGCCGCATAGGCGACATAGTCTGCGCCGGGTGCATTGAGGTAGAGCTCAGAGATCATGCCCCACAGCGCCTCACGCAGGGCTGCCGCCACTTTCATCGCACTGAAGGACCGGACGAGCGCTTCATTCGGGGGGGCGCCGAAATATTGTTCCAGCATTCGCGTTTCTTCATCAGCAGCAAAGGAATTGGCCGCGGCGAGATTGGCCAGATCAAACATGGCTGTGCCGTATGCGCCATATTCCCAATCGATCAGCCAAAGCCGCTTTCCGTCATCTATGAAATTGGTGGGCAACAGATCATGGTGACCAAAAATGATGGGAAGCGGCACCTGTTGCTTTTCCAAGCTGTTGGTGATTGCCATCCAGCGCGGCACTTCATGGGCGCGGGCGTGATTTTTGGCTTGCAATGTTTGGCCATAGTCACGCAGGATTTGAAACACCCAAAAAATGGCGCCTTGGCCCGTAATCAACCCTGCCATGTCACGGTGGCAGCGTATGATCATGTCTAAGCAGCGCTCGGCATTGAGGCGGACATCGGCTTCGGAAAATGTGCTGGCTTCGATATGGCGCAGCACCATTAAACCCTGCTCAATGTGAACCACCTCGGGCGCAAGGCCTGACTTAAAAGCGGCCTTTGAGGCAATTGCTTCGCGCGCGCGCGAAACTTGGTGAAAGGGGTAATCCTCACCCAACCGCACCACAAATTTTTCGGATTTGTGCTCGACAGTGAAACTGGCATTGCTCACACCGCCCTTTAAAGGGGTCAGGGTGATTTCGCCTTGCCATAAATTCAGCCCCCTGATCCGCCTTTCAATATCGTGCATTTTTGCTTTCAAGTTATTCAACCGACAGGCTGCGGTTTCAACGATTCCGATTTGCCAGTTAGCTATAAATCGGCTGCCATTCCTGTTCGGCTAACGTCAAGGAGCAGAACACCGGGGGCGATTGCGCTGCTGCTTAACGTTTGAACTTCAACCAGAAATGACAGCCATTTAACCGTCCCAACCAAAACTGGCTTGGACCACGGAAGTATTTGATATTTTTTCCAAAGAGTCAAATCAATTGTGGATTTATTGTTGATATTGTGTCAAATTCTGATTAAAAATGTGGAAAACAACAGGATCAAGTTCGATAACCCAACAAAATGAACTCAAAAAGCAACAAAACAACAAAACGTCATGTTGAGATACTTCGCCATATTCAGGATCGGGGTACGGCTGACATTTCGGATTTGGCAAAAACACTTTCGGTGTCTGATGAAACCATTCGGCGCGATGCTCGCGTGTTGGAGAAAGAAGGCCAATTGTTGAAGCTGCATGGCGCTTTGTCATTGCCCTATTTGGCGGGAGAACTGCCTTTCGAAAAGCGTTTGCGTGAGAATGCGGAGGCCAAGCGGGCGATTGCCAGGAGAGCTTGCCTGTTTGTTGAAGATGGCGACAGCCTGATGATTGATACTGGCACAACAACGAGCATTTTTGCACAGGAATTGCGCAGCAAGCGCGGATTGACCATCATCACCAACAGTTCGGATGTGGCGCGCACTTTGGCCACGGTAAATGGCAATAAGGTGTTCATGGCGGGAGGCGAATTGAAAGGTGACAATGGTGCGGCCTTCGGGCACACAGCCGTTGAGTTTTTCTCGTGGTTCAAGGCCAAGCATGCGTTCATTTCCATTGGAGCGATGGATGCCAAGCGCGGTGCCTTTGATTCAGAACTTGATGAAGCCAATATCGCCTATGCTGCATTAAAACAGGCCGACCACCGCGTGATCATCACCGATTCTGAGAAGTTTTATCGACCTGCCTTGGTGCAGGTGTGTGACTTGAACGAATTTGATCGCCTGATCACCAATGAAATGCCACCTGATGGACTGGCGCAGGCGTTAGCGCGAGCAGGGGTGACAATTACGCTGGCCAGTTGAGAATTTTGAATGGGGCTTTGCGTATGCCGCATTGCCGCAACCCGTTGCCATTGCTGCCAAGATAGACCAAACTGCATTTCAAGATTTTAACAATGGGTGGAACAGATGCGATATGAAGCACCGGCAACGGCCAAAGAGGCTGTTGCGTTATTGGCCAAGGAAAAAGGAACAGCTTATGTTCTGGCCGGGGGCACGGACCTTTTGGTCAAGATGAAGGCAGGTATGGTTGAGCCTGATCTGGTTGTTGATATCAAGCGCATCAAAGCCATGCGCGAAATCAAGAAAACAGCCACTGGTTTTTCAATTGGTGGGGCTGTGCCTTGTGCGGCTCTTACGGAAAATGCGGCCCTTGTTAAAGCCTGGCCGGGCGTTGTTGAAGCCGCCAATTTGATCGGCTCGAAGCAGGTGCAAGGCCGTTGCACCATGTCTGGCAATTTGTGCAATGCCTCACCCGCCGCAGACAGTGTTCCGGCACTGGTTGCAGCCGGAGCCAAGGTGGCGATCACTGGTCCAAAAGGAAGCCGCAAACTGGCGGTGGAAGATGTGCCCGCTGGTGTTGGCCGTACCAATTTAAAGAAGGGTGAGATTGTCACCTCCATCGAATTGCCGAAAAAACTGGCCAAATCGGGAGATGCTTATTTGCGCTTTATCCCACGAACAGAAATGGACATTGCTGTTGTAAGCTGTGCTGTGAACCTGACGATAGATGGCAAAGGCGTAATCACCAAAGCGCGTGTGGCGCTGGGGGCTGTTGCCGTGACTGTTTTGTTGGTCAAGGACGCCGCAAAAGCCATTATCGGCACCAAGCTTGATGATGCAGCGAAAGCCAAGCTCACTGCTGCGTGCAGTGCCGCTTGTAAGCCCATCGACGACAAGCGTGGCACGATTGAATTTAGAACTGATGTTGCTGGCGTTTTGGCGCGCCGGGCCGCTGAAACCGCATATGCCCGTGCAGGAGGCAAATAAGATGAGTGTTCATGTTAAAACAACGATCAATGGTGATCAGGTGGAGTTTGTGTGCGGGGCTGATGAACCTTTGCTCGATGTGCTGCGCAATCGCTTAGGGTTGACCGGGGCCAAGGAAGGCTGCGGCACGGGCGACTGTGGCGCTTGCAGTGTGATCCTCGACGGGCGCCTTGTGTGCTCATGTTTGGTGCTGGGCGCCGAGATGGATGGTCGCTCGGTTGAAACCATTGAGGGCATGGCCGATGGTGCAAAGTTGCACCCGCTGCAACAGCAGTTTATTGACAATGCGGCATTGCAGTGTGGCGTATGCACGCCAGGCTTCTTGATGGCGGCACAAGCATTGCTCCGCAAGAATCCTGACCCAACTGAAGAAGACATTCGTTTTGGCCTTGCCGGCAATCTGTGCCGCTGCACGGGCTATGATAAAATTGTGCGCGCTGTGCAAGCAGCCGCCAAAGAAATGAGAGGCTGAGCCCATGACCATGAATCCCGATCTGGTAGACAAAACCTATAAAGTCATTGGCACGCGTGTGCGCCGCCCCGACGGCGTGGACAAGGTGACAGGCCGCGCACGCTATGGCGCTGATGCTTCAGCGCCCGGCCAATTGGTGGGCCTCGTTTTGCGCTCGCCCCACGCCCATGCGGTGATCAAGAAGATTGATATCTCCAAGGCTGAGAAGCTTAAAGGGGTGAAGGCCGTCATCACATCTGCGGATTTCCCCGACCACACCAATGGCGACCGGGGCTTACGTGACATTCTGGAAAACTGCATGGCCCGCAAAAAGGCTTTGTATGATGGCCATGCCGTTGCTGCCGTTGCTGCCGTTGATGCCCGCACCGCGCGCGAAGCCTTGAAGCTGATCAAGGTGGATTATCAAATTCTGCCGCATGTGACGGAAGTGGATGACGCCTTCAAGGCCAATGCGCCATTGCTGCACGATGATATTTTCACTGACGGCATTACGCCCACGCCCACCAAATCATCCAACTTTGTGAAGCAGGCGGAATATGGTCATGGCGATATTGATGCAGGCTTCCGTGAAGCCGATGTGATCATCGAAAAATCTTACAAGACTGAGCAGACACACCAAGGCTATATTGAGCCACATTCTTGCCTTGCTTCGGTTTCGCCTGATGGCATGGCCGAAATGTGGGTGTGCACCCAAGGCCACTTTGTATATCGCAATCAGTGCGCGGCCATTTTGGGCATGGATGCCAATAAGCTGCGGGTCACATCCTCAGAAATTGGTGGTGGTTTTGGTGGCAAGACCCATATTTGGGCTGAGCCTTTGGCGCTGGCGCTTTCGCGCAAGGCCAACCGCCCCGTGAAGCTGACCATGACACGCGATGAAGTGTTTCGCGCCACAGGCCCTACATCTTCAACGTCGATTGATGTGAAGATTGGGGCCAAGAAAGATGGCACGATCACCGCTGCCTTTGCTGAGCTGCGCTATCATGGTGGGGCATTTCCCGGCAATTGGGCTGAGTTTGGCGCGATGACGGGCTTTGCTTGTTATGATTTGAAGAACGTCAAGACCGTGAGCAAGGATTGCGTGGTCAATCGCCCCAAGACGGCGGCTTACCGTGCGCCTTCGACACCCCAAGTGTGCTTCGCTGTTGAAAGCACAGTTGATGAAGTGGCCCGCGCCATCGGCATGAACCCGGTTGATTTCCGCATCAAGAACGCGGCCAAGGAAGGCACCAAATCATCCTATGGCCCTGTTTACGGCCCCATTGGCATTGGTCCAACACTGGAAGCGGCCAAAAACCACCCGCACATGAAAGCACCGCTCGCCAAGGATACAGGCCGTGGCATGGCATGTGGTTTCTGGTTTAACTTTGGTGGCCAGACTTGTGTGGACATGAATGTGACTCCCGATGGCAATGTAACGGTTGCTGTGGGCACAATTGACGTTGGTGGTTCACGCGCCTCGTTGGCCCTTGTGGTGGCTGAGGAATTGGGTGTGCCTTATGATGCCGTGCGCGTGGTTGTGGCTGATACCTCGACGCTTGGTCACAATGATATGACCGATGGCAGCCGTGGCACGTTCTCGTCGTCGATGGCCGCTGTGTTTGCTACACGCAATGCGATTAAGACATTGCGAGAACGCGCCGCCAAGACTTGGGAGATCCCCCTCGATGAGGTGGTGTGGGAAGATGGGGCGGCACGCGCTGTGGGCGCCCAGCATGGCAACCGCGCACCTTTGACGCTGAAGGAAATTGCAGCAGCTGCACCTGGTTCCGGTGGGCCGATTGCAGGACACGCCGAAATCGTGGCGGACAATGCTGGTGTTTCATTCGCCACGCATATTTGCGATGCACATGTGGACAAGGAAACCGGCAAGACCACGATTACGCGCTACACTGTGATTCAAGACGCGGGCAAAGCCATGCACCCCGCCTATGTGGAAGGGCAATATCAAGGTGGCGCTGCACAAGGCATTGGCTGGGCTTTGAATGAGGAATATATTTACGGGGCCAATGGCCGCCTGCAAAATGCGGGCTTCTTGGATTACCGCATTCCGGTGTGCTCTGACCTGCCGATGATCGACACGCAGATCTTGGAAATCCCCAATCCGCACCACCCCTATGGGGTGCGCGGCGTGGGCGAAACCTCGATTGTGCCGCCACTGGCGGCTGTGGCCAATGCTGTGACGAATGCAGCGGGTGTGCATATGAACCATGTGCCCATGTCACCACCGCGCATTCTGAAAGCCATCAAGGCGCTTAAAGCCTGATGGGGCGATGAGCAGACTTGAAATCCATCTCTGGGGGGCGCTGCGGCCATTGGCTGGCGGCGCCTCTTCAATTTTTATTGAAGCGCAAACCATCCGCGAATTGTTTCGCAAGATGGGTGAGCAATATCCCGGCATGGAACCGCATTTGCGGCGCGGCGTTGCAGTTTCCATTTCAGGCAAGGTTTTCCGCGACCAGCTGGACACGCCATTGCCACCAGATCAGGAAATATATCTGTTGCCACGCGTGCCAGGGGGCTGACACATGGCGTGAGCAATTTTCACGGATTGCCTTGTCTATAGCTTGGCATCATGTTGCGAGTTGAGGAGATCCGGCATGTCTGCATTTATAAAATCCTTAGACCAAGAGCTTGAAGAGATTAAAGCCCAGTCGTTATGGAAAATTGAGCGCGATATTTTTTCGGCGCAAAGCAGCAACATTACAGTGGGAAGCGGGCGGCATGTGCTGAATTTCTGCGCCAATAATTATCTGGGGCTGGCTAATCACCCCGCGCTGATTGCGGCAGCTAAAGAGGCGCTCGACACACATGGACTTGGCATGGCCTCAGTGCGCTTTATTTGTGGCACGACGGATTTGCACCGCGCTTTGGAAATGCGGATTGCCGACTATGTGCAGATGGAAGATGCGATTTTGTTTGCGGCCTGTTTTGATGCCAATGGCGCGGTGTTTGAGCCGCTATTTGGCGAGCAGGACGCCATCATCTCAGACAGCTTGAACCATGCCTCGATCATTGACGGCATTCGTCTGTCCAAGGCCAAGCGCTTTCGTTTTGCCAATAGTAATATGAATGATCTTGAGACCCAGCTAAGGTCGGCCCGCGGGGGTGGGGCGCGGCGCATTATCATTGTGACAGATGGTGTGTTTTCGATGGATGGCACTTACGCTAATCTGAAAGATATTCGTGATTTGGCTGATCGCTATGACGCGTTGATCATGGTGGATGATTGCCACGCCACGGGCTTCACCGGGCCGCAGGGGCGCGGCACGCCGGCGCGGGCGGGGGTGAAAGTTGATATTCTCACTGGCACTTTGGGCAAGGCGCTTGGTGGATCAGCCGGGGGCTATGTGGCGGCGGCCAAACCCATTGTTGATCTTTTGCGGCAGCGGGGCAGGCCTTATCTGTTTTCCAATGCGTTGCCACCAGCCATTGTGGCGGCTTCGCACAAGGCCATTGATCTCGCGGAAGCGGGTGATGATTTGAGGAGTCGACTTTCTGATAATGCCAAGACATTTCGGAGCGGGATAAAGGCTGCTGGTTTCACGCTGCTTGAAGGAACACACCCCATTATTCCGGTGATGTTGGGCGAGGCGGAGTTGGCGCAAAAGCTGGCGGCGCGGCTTTATGAGCTGGGGATTTTTGTGACCGGGTTTTTCTTCCCCGTAGTGCCCAAGGGCCAAGCGCGCATTCGCACGCAAATGTCGGCGGCGCACACCAACATTCAGATTGAAAAAGCGATTGCGGCCTTCACGCAGGCGGCACAAGAATTGGGAGTGATTTGATGCGGGCCTTGGTCAAAGCCGAAAAATCTGAAGGCCTGTCGCTGCTGGATGAGCCAGTGCCTGAAATTGGTGTGGATGATATTCTGATCAAAGTGGCCAAGA
>JAGWUY010000215.1 GCA_028868255.1 Alphaproteobacteria bacterium
GCGCGGCAGCGATGGCTGCGGCACCCTTGTCATAGGCGGCTTCGCCGGGCGCGCGCTCGACCCGCATGGGCATGTCGATAGCAATTTCTGTTGTGCCATCAGTGATGAAGGGTTTGGCGATGTCACGCGCGGTTGAGTCTTTGCCATTGGCGCAAAGATAGGCAATCACCTCCGCTGTTGAGATCAAGCGCCACGCTTTCACCGTCATCAATTCAGGATCGCCGGGGCCAACGCCTACGCCATATAAGGTTCCGCTCATGGCTTAATGGTTCTCCATTGCACGACCGACATGCGCGGCTTCATGGCACGGTAAGGGCCGACATTCGTCAGTGTTGAAACATCCATCCGCACCAATTCGCCGCCATGTTTTTCATGGAGATCATAGAGGTGCATTTCACCTTCGATGGTCACGACATTGGCCACCATGCGGCCGCCGGACTTTAATTTATTCCATGCAGTTTCAAACACGCCGGGAATGCCCACGCCGCCGCCGATAAACACGGCATCTGGGTCGGGTTGGCCGTCCAATGTTTCAGGCGCTTTGCCGTCAATGACTTTGAGCCGCGGTGTGCCCAGCTGATCGGCGTTGGTTGCGATCATTGCGAGGCGCTCGACGTTTTGTTCGAAGGCAATGGCTTCAGCGCCGCGGGTAGACCTCATCCATTCGATGGAAACTGAACCGCAGCCGGCACCAATATCCCACAGCAATTGATCTGGAGCAGGAGCGAGAGCTGCCAGTGTGGCGGCGCGCACTTCTCGCTTGGTCAATTGGCCGTCATGCACATAAGATTCATCTGGCAAGCCTGCGACGCGGGAAAAGATTTTGGCGTCAGGGCCCGCCATGCAATGGATGGCGAGCCCGTTGAACGGTGACCATTCGTGTGCAGGGTTGGCATCGGCAGTAAAGCCGGTGATCCGCTCTTTTTCACCGCCCATGTTTTCGAGCACGGTGATGTGTGAGGCCTCGAAGCCACGCGCGATCAAACGGCGGCAAGCTTCAGCGATTGAGGTTTCGTCTTCGGTCAAAACCAATAGGCGTGCATTGGGCTGAATGAAGGCTTCAAGGTTGGCGGCGGGGCGGCCATGGATGGTAAAGCAATCACAATCCGGCACGCTCCAGCCCATGCGCGCAGCTGCGAGCGAGAAGGCAGAATGATGCGGAATGATCGTCACATCTTCAAAGGGAATAAATGTCAGCAGCTTGCGCGCCACGCCGAAATTCATGGGGTCGCCCGTGGCGAGGATCACGGTGTTACGGCCCGCGAAGGGTTTGATCTGTTCGATAACAGCAGAAAACGGCTGCGGCCATTCATGGCGCTCAGCTTTGAGCTTGGGCAACAGCGCGAACAGGCGGGCAGAACCCACGATCACCTCCGCGCCCTTGATAGCGAGGCGGGCGCGATTGGACAGGCCTTCCCAGCCATCTTCGCCAAAGCCAACGATGGTGAGCCATTTTGTCATTGTGTGTCACTCGTCAAGGCGTTGATGACAGATGAGGCCATGGCGCTGCCACCTTTGCGGCCTCTGATGGTGGCGAATGGGAGACTGCGCGAATTGGCGATCAGCTCATCCTTGCTTTCGGCCGCGCCCACGAAGCCCACGGGGAAGCCCGCGATGCAGGCAGGTTTGGCCGCGCCATTGTCGATATGTTCGAGCAGGGCGAAAAGGGCGGTGGGCGCATTGCCGATCACGATGATCGCACCTTTGAGATTTGGCAGCCATAGCTCCAGCGCCGCTGCCGTGCGGGTGATGGATTTGGCGATGCCGATGTCTCGGGCACGAGGATCATTCAGTGTACAGATGATTTCGACGCCGGGCGGCAATTGGCGCGCGATGATGCCATGACGCACCATTTCAACGTCGACAAAAATGGGCCTGCCCTGGGCGAGAGCATTTTGGGCTGTTGGGGCAAAATCTGGGGTGATCACCAGATCATCGACAATCTCCGGCATGCCGCACGCGTGGATCACACGGGTGGCGATAGCTTCAGCATTTTTCGGCAGCGATGAAAAATCTACCTCCGCTCGGATCATTTCAAAGCTGCGTTTATAAATTGCTGCAGGGTCTCGCAAATAGTCGATCACTTCTTCAGTGTCCTTGGCCCCATGGGATGATCTGCGTGCGGATAAACCGCGTGGGTGTGGCCATGGTCGTGCCCGTGGTTTTGATCATGCGTGTGGGCGTTGGGCAGGCTGGCCAGTTTGAAGGGGCCATCCTGGCACAGGCCGGTGCAGTTGCCTTCCGCATCGCAATGGTCGCAGGCCTTGGCGCTCATGCCTTCTACATGGTGGTGGTGGCTTTCCTGCACAGCACCCACTTCGGCTTCAAAGCCCAGCACCTGCGTGCGGTATTTGCACATCTGGCAATTCATCGCGATGTCGCCGGTGATGATCTGTTCAATGCGTTCCACGAATGTGTCGATCACGGAGGGATGGTCATTGAGGTAAGGCGCCTTTAAAAATTCCACGCCCGGATGCTTGGCGGCCACGGCATCGGCGGCCATGTAAATGCGCTGCACCAAAACGCCGGTGAACAGGAAGTAGGGGAACACGATGATGCGCTTGAAGCCGAGCTTTGTCACATGTTCCAGCGCGGGTTCAACCAAAGGGAATGTGACCCCGGAATAGGCCACTTCGCCCCAACCGAAACCAAAGCCTTCCCACAAAATGCGCATCACTTTCGCGACGTTGGAATTGGCATCAGGATCAGATGCGCCACGGCCGACAACGAGAAGCAATGTGTCGTGCTTTTCAACCTTGTTGGGCGATGCATCGATTGCTTCCTGAATGCGGTCACCTGCAGCGCGGATCATCTTGGGATCAATGCCAAGGTCTTTGCCGTAATCGATGCGCAGGTTGTTTTGCGTGGCATAGGCATTGAGCACGGATGGAATATCGTTCTTGGCGTGGCCTGCAGCAAACAACATGCCGGGCACGGCGAGGATGCGGTTTGCGCCTTCGGCGCGCAGTTTATCCAAGCCATCGCGGATGATGGGCGTGGCAAATTCGAGATAGCCGAATTCAACAGGATATTGCGGCAGGCGCTTTTTCAGATGCTCTGACAAGTTGGCGAATTCCGTCACCGCCTTGCGATTGCGGCTGCCATGGCCGCAGAGCATGACACCGAGTTTTTCTTGCATGTTACGCCTTCCAAAATGCGCAGGCCCGGTTGCTCGGGTGGAAGGCAGGCCCGTCTTGGTGCCCGTCTGGGGTCCACCGCACCGGAATGTCTTTCAGCCTCTCTTGAGGCACTGCGAAACTGCTTATAGCGCGCGGCGCTTGCAGGGCAAGCAGGATTGCGACACAATGTGGGTGGGGGCCGATGGAGGTTTAAAACTCAATCCCCGCCTGTGCTTTCACGCCGGAACGGAAGGGGTGCTTTATTTGTTCCATTTCGGTCACCAGATCGGCGAGTTCTATGATTTCTTCTCTGGCGTTGCGGCCTGTGAGGATGATGTGTTTGTCCAGCGGGCGGGCTTTCAGAACGTCCAACACTTCTTCGAGCGGCAGATAGTCATAGCGCAACACAATGTTCAGCTCGTCCAGCATCACCAACCGATAAGAGGGATCGGCGATCATGCGCTTGGCTTCTTCCCAGCCGGCGCGTGCGTGGGCGATGTCGCGATCACGGTCTTGGGTTTCCCAGGTGAAGCCTTCGCCCATGGCCTTGATGGTGACAAGATCGGGAAATTTTTCCAGCACAGTGCGTTCGCCCGTGCCCCATGCGCCTTTGACAAATTGGATAACACCGCTGCGCATGCCGTGGCCCAGATGGCGGAACACCATGCCGAAGGCGGCGGTGGATTTGCCTTTGCCTTTGCCGGTGTGAACGATCAGCAGACCGCGCTCAATCGTCTTGCCCGCCATGATCTTGGCGCGGGCGGCTTTTTTCTTCGCCATTTTTTCATTGTGGCGGGCTGAATCTTTTTCGAGGTCTTCGGTCATGTTTGTAAGTCCTTCAGAATATCATAGGCCGAGTTGAGGCGCGGTTGCCAGAGGCCCCTTGCGATGGCTTCTTCAAAGCGTGCCGCAATTTCTTTCAGCGCATCGGGGTTGTTGTGGGTGATGAAGTCTCGCGTCGCTTCGTCCATGATATAGGCCTCATAGGCCAGATCGAAATGGTGGCTCTGCACAGCGCCCGTTGTGGCGGCGAAGGCGAACATATAATCCACCGTGGCAGCAATTTCGAATGCACCTTTATAGCCATGACGTTTGACGCCTTCGATCCATTTGGGGTTGACGACGCGGCTGCGCATCACGCGGCTGATTTCTTCTTCCAGCGTGCGGATCACTGGGCGCTCTGGGCGTGAATGATCATTGTGATAAACGCGGGGGCGGCTGGCACGTTCGGTTTCGACTGCCGCCGTCATGCCGCCTTCGAACTGGTAGTAGTCATCAGAATCCAAAAGGTCATGCTCGCGGTTATCCTGATTGTGGATCACAGCTTC
>JAGWUY010000216.1 GCA_028868255.1 Alphaproteobacteria bacterium
AGGCCACCTTTGGTGATTGAAGCTGAATGAGAAGCTGCATAACGCACATTGACATCATCCGAGAGTGGCGCCCGGTGATCGAGGCGGCCTTCGCTGCGCTGCAATTCAGTGGCCAAGGTTCCGCCCATCACCACGTTCAATTCTTGAAAGCCGCGGCAAATGCAAAATAGCGGAATGCCACGGTCTATACAGGCCCGGATCAATTTCAGTGTGGTATTGTCGCGGTTGTGGTCATAGGGTTCATGGTCAACCGATGGATGCTCGCCATAATGCGGGGGGTGAACGTTAGAAACTGCACCCGTCATCAGCACGCCGTCAAAATGGCTTAGCAGATCATCAAGGTTCAATGGATCAATCATGGAGGGGATCATCAGCGGTGTGACTTTTGATACATCTGCTAATGCTTTCACATATTTGTCCCCCAGCGAGTGAAACAGGAACCCGTGGTTTTCATAAGTATCGGCCGGAAGGCCAACGAGGGGTAGAACAGTCATTTCTCACTTCTTTCAAATCAAAGGACGGATCAACTCCCAGATTACGCTCAAGCCTGCGGCCAAGGCCAGTGTTTTCGGGATGCCGATTTTGAATTTCAGCAATGCTAAACCTGCAATGATGGCAAGAACAAGGGCCCCAGAATCAAGGCTTTGCCAGTTGGGCCACCACAGCGGCACGGGCCCCTTGGCGCGCGCTACTTGGCCAAACAAAACATGCAAGCCAAACCAGACTGTGAGATTGAGTATAACACCCGCCACTGCCGCGGTGATGCGCGCCAGCGCTGACGCAAGACGCGGCATGGTGCGTAAAACCTGCACATAGGGTGCGCCTGCAAAAATCCACAGAAAGCAGGGCACAAAGGTCATCCACAAATAGATGAGGCTGGCAAAAAAACCGGCCTGCAAACTGTTGAGTGATTTTGCTGCTGCTGTGAATGCCACAAACTGGCCCACCAAAATCAATGGGCCAGGGGTGGTTTCAGCAAGGCCCAAACCATCCATCATCTCGCCTGTTGTCAGCCAGTGATAGTGTTCAACTGCTGTTTGGCCCATATAGGACAGGACGGCATAGGCCCCACCGAAAGTGACGACCGAGAGTTTTGAGAAGAACACCGCCAGGCTGGTGAAAACATGGCTTGAGCCAAAAATCAGCGCAATTGCGCCCAACGGCACAAGCCAGATGGTGAGCCAGATGATCGCTGATTTTACCAAGTTGCCGAGTGGCGGCCAATCTGTCGACCCGGTGTTTTCATGTGCGGTGGATGCGAATGCATAACCCAGAAGCCCGGCCACCATGACCACCAGTGGGAAAGGTAAATCAAAACAGAACAGCGACAAAAAGGACGCGCCGGCGACTAGCCAATCCAAGTTTGTTTTCAATGCTCTTTTGGCGACGCGCAGCAGGGCTTCAAGAACGATGACGAGTACGGCGGCTTTGACGCCCCAGAACAGGCCCTCGATCAGTTTCAATTTACCAAACAGGGCATAAAGCAGGGAGAGGGCATAAATCACCGCAGCACCCGGCAAGATGAACAGCAACCCGGCGGCTAGGCCCCCGCGCAAACCCTGCAGCTTCCAGCCAATATAGGTGGCCAGTTGCATCGCTTCCGGCCCCGGAAGCAGGGTGCAGAAACTTAATGCATGTAAAAACTCTTGTTCCTCAATCCAGTGGCGCTCTTCCACGACTTCGCGGTGGATTAAAGCGATTTGACCTGCTGGCCCTCCAAAGGAAAGAAGGCCTATCCGGGCGAAAACGTTTTGCAATTCGCGAAAAGATGGTGCCGTCATTTTATGCCTTGCCGCGTCACATGATTTAATACATGAGCGGCAATGCGCGCTGCAACATGGGCTGCAATGCCCAATGGATCACGCCCGGGCACAAATTCTACCATGGTGAAGCCAGCGATGCGGGCCTTGGCAGCCACGGCAGCAATTATATCAGTGACCTGCAAGAAACTTAATCCGCCGGGGGATGGGTGGGCCACCGCTGGCATCACTGTGCAATCGAGCACATCTAAATCAAGAGAAATGAGACACGCGGATTCAGGCTCTATGTGGGCGATCACCTGGTCAATGCCACGGTGGTGGATGGTGTGTGAAGGGATGATATGTGCCCCCCATTCGGCAGCCGTCTCAACTTCGGTCTGGCGGGCGCTGCCCATGCCATGGGCACCAGCCTGCACGATGCGCCAAACATGGGGCATTTCAGAGGCGCGACGCATGGTGGAGGAATAGCCAAAGCGCTCGCCATAGCGTTCCTCGCGCCAATCAATATGAGCATCAATCTGCAAGATGGTAAGCGGTGCGCCACCGGAGAAGGCATTGATAAACGGAATGGGTGTGGAGTCGTCCCCGCCAAACATGATGGGCACAGCACCCTCAGAAAGTATATTGGCTGTTTGGGTTTCGATCTTCTTGCGATTGCCACGACCATCCAACGGTTTGGTAGGCAAATTTCCAAGATCAACGGCTTTGAATTTGGTGTCCGGCAATAGCGGGCCACCAAAATCAAAATCCCAATGCTCGAGCCAAGGAATGTCGTCTTTCAGAGCCAATCTGAAACTGTCTGCGGCCTTGGCATGAGGACGGTTATCTATGCCCTTGTAGGGCGTGCCATGAGGTGCGCCAAAAAAAGCGGCTTTAGCGCCTTTTGGTGTGGATGCATAATTGGTGCCCATGAACGCTGGTATTTTTCGAGGTGTTGCCATAGCTCAGTCTAGCGCGGCACGGCCTCAGGCTGCAACAGAGCCAGATGCCTTGGTTTGGCGGCGCGGCCAGCGCATGCGCGATGGAGGCAGGGAGATTAGCGCTTCTGTTCCTATGCCGTTGTTGGTGTTCAAGGTGATGTCACCGCCATGGAGCCTTGCGATCTTGCGGGCAATGGCAAGGCCTAACCCCATGCCGCCAAATTTGCGGTCAGCGCCCTGTTCGGCTTGGGCGAAGGGCTCAAACACACGCTCAATATCTTCTGGCTTGATGCCGATGCCTGCATCACGAATGGCAATCACAAGACCACGGTTTTGGGTGGCTAACATTTCAATGTTCACCACGCCGCCTTCGGGAGAAAATTTGATGGCATTGCTGATGAGATTGAGGATCACCTGTTTCAAGCGTGTGAGATCACCTGAGATGAGCACGTTGTCGATCACACTGGCAACCAAGCATACTTTGCTGCGCGTGGCTTGGTTGCGCAAAATTTTGACGGTGGTTTCGATCAACTCAGCTGCATCAATCTCTTGATGATTGAGTTGTAATGTGCCCCGTTCAACACGGGTAGCATCTAGAACGTCATTGATGAGACCTTGTAGATGCACCGCACTTTCTTGAATGGTAGTCAAGTATTCACGCCGCGAGATTGCTGGTAAAGATTCACCTTGTGTGGAATTCAAGACTTCGCTGAAGCCCACAATGGCATTTATGGGCGTGCGCAATTCATGGCTCATCACCGCAAGAAATTGCGATTTTGTGCTGTTGGCGCGTTCGGCCTCATCGCGGGCCAATTGGACTTCGCGATCGTGCAAAACAGTGTCAGTTATGTCTCGTCCAACGCCGCGATAGCCTAAAAATTCTCCTCCCCGATCGGTTAAAGGATGTGCCGTGATTTGCCAATGGCGCGTCTGATCGTGTGTGATTGTCGTAAAATTTTTAGCTATAATGCTGGTGTTGTTCGTCATCAAATCTGGCAAGCTGTTTGTTTGGCCTTTCGGGCTGACGGCGTGGAATGATGTTGCAAAATGCTGGCCTTGCAAAGTTTGCCCGTCTGTACCCAGAACATCCGCCAGTTGGGGAGAAAAATAAACCAGATGCCCGTTTGCATTTGTTTCCCAAAGCCAGTCACTGGTTTCACGCTCAAATTCGTTCAGCAAAAGTTTTATGACATCGCGTTGTTTGTCGTTTTCAATTTCTGTTGTCATGTGACGGAAGAAATTTTCATGTGTCATTAAAATGATGCTGATCAGACCGAAGGCAAAAATCCAAGCTAGGATGACAGCAACGACCGTGTGGTTGTTGACAACAGATGTCATGTTGAGGCTGATGGCGGTGATAATGGTAAACGCAAAAAGTATTGCAGAGATCGGCAAGCGCACAAGGCTTGATGCGCCCATAACACACATCATCAACACCATTGCGAAAGTGAGAAAACGCAACTCCAAAACATTGACATGGTGCGCTGAAAAAGCGGTGGCCCCCCACAAAACAGCGACGAGTGCGCTCAACAGCGGGGCTGTTTTGGACAGATTTTCGAGGCGTTTATGATTGGTCGGATCACGCGTGATCAGCCTACAACCCCATAGCAGCGTTGCCGACGTAGCGCTGATCGCACCAAACCAAAAGGCGCACACGTTGAATGGTAGCTGAGACTTCATCACGTACCATGCGCCTGCTGCCACCAATAACTGAAAGACGGCAAAAATCTGCACCGTGCTGGCAGCGTCAGAA
>JAGWUY010000217.1 GCA_028868255.1 Alphaproteobacteria bacterium
CGCCCCCGGCATAAGCGACATCAAACCCGTGGCTTTCCCGAAACCAGCCATAAGGGGTGCCATAAAAATAAGTTGCAGCAGCATATTATAAATGAGCGAGGGATCACGAAACAGCAGCTTCAAATCCTTGCGCATCAATATGCGCCCTGGATGATCAGCAAATGCTGCACGCAAATCCTTGTTCTTGCGCGTCTTGGAAACTTGCGCTTGCGCCGCCGATTGATAGACCCTGATGAACAGCCTTTGTAACGACAAGGCCGTAACCACAAACACCAAGGCAGTCACAGCCAGCATAGTCAACAGCGCATTCATATCCCCAAAACCAGCGCGCCCTGGTAAGGCGGTGAAACCACGGATACCGATGCCGTTGGCCACACACCAAGCAAAAAGACTTTTCTCACCACCCCCAAAATAAGGAACAGCCTGCGACGACACAAATATGGCAGCACCGATAAAGGCCGCGAAAATTTGAATGAGACGGCGCGCCCGTTGCGGCCCGACGAGATGCACAACAAATAATGCCAAGGTTAACCCAATGCAGGTAGCAAAAATGGCAACACAGGCGGTCAATCCTAAAAGGCCAAATAGCTGTGGATTGTTGATGGCGGCAATGGGAATGAGCAATGGAAACAGAAATAGCGCATTCCAGAACACCATCGAAACTGAAATCATGGCCAGCTTGGCCATGATCACGCGAGATGGCGGAATGGGAGATGTGAGTTGAAGCTCCAAATCGCCTTGCTCATAAAGCGTGTGTTGGGCAGCCCGCATCGCTCCGCTGATATTGAAAGTAAAGGAAGCCGCAGCACTGATAAAAATCAGCACACTGAAATAGTCATTGCCTTCAATGCGGTCAGTTAATGTCAAGGCAATCCAGGTGCCCAAACCAAAATAAACCAGCATCAGGCCAAGGCCACCCAAACGGGCCAATGGCGTAAGCGCCATAGACCGCCACGCCACGCGAATTTCATGCAGCAGCAGCCAGCCCACAGAGCCTGAACGAGACAAAGCCATCATCAGTGCCCTGCGGTGAGCCGAATGAAGGCATCTTCCAGCGTGGCATCGGCGGCCCCATGCAAATGCTGAAGCTCATCTGGCGTGCCTTCGGCCAACAACTTGCCGCCCGCAATAATACCGATGCGGTCGGCCAGCCGTTCCGCCACTTCCAGAATATGCGTGGTGATAATCACAGTCGCACCCGCATCCACCTGGGCTTTCAAAGCATCTTTCACGGTGCGCGCCATGGTGGCATCAAGGCCTGTCAGCGGCTCATCCAAAATCAAGAGCTTCGGTTTGTGGATCAGAGCCCCCGCCAAAGCCACTTTCTGCTTCATTCCGCGTGAAAACCCTTCGCAGCGCGTATCGCGCACATCCCAAAGCTCGAGCCACCGCAGCAGCTTTTCGGCCTCCTGCGCAGCTTCTTCGGCGGGCACCTGCCAAAGTCCGGATACAAAGGCCAGATATTCAACCGGGGTCAACTTGTCATAAAGCATCGGGTCATCCGGCAACCAAGCGGTGACGGATTTTGCCGCAGCGGCATCGCTCTCCACATCATGGCCATAGACCGTGACTTGGCCTCCATCTGCCCGCAGCAATCCCACAACGATGCGCAGCGTGGTGGTCTTGCCAGCTCCGTTCGGGCCCAAAAACGCATAAAGCTGCCCTGCCGGAATGGTGAGCGAAAGGCCCTGTAACACAGGCTTGTCAAATGACTTATTAAGATTTGATATTTTGAGAGCAATAACTTCAGACATGAAACGCGTTCCTGATGATCCCTTGTCTAACCACAAGTCGGGTTAAAATAGGATCACCAGCACCCCGCGCTCACTGGCGAAAAACAGTGAACCATGCTGTTATCTGTCCATGAAGCCACTCACCCAATTAAAAATTCTCGATTTCACCCGCGTTCTGTCAGGCCCTTACTGTACAGCTTTGTTGGCTGATCTGGGCGCTGATGTGATCAAGGTTGAGCCGCCCACGGGTGATGATTACCGCCACATCGGGCCATTCCTGAAGGATGGCTCAAGCGCGTTGTTTGACACCGTCAATCGTGGCAAGCGTTCCATCATGCTTGATCTCGCCCAAGCCGATCACAAGGCCCTCGCCCTGAAATTGGCGCAGGAAGCGGATGTGCTGGTTGAAAATTTCAGGCCCGGCGTGGCCGCGAAACTGGGTATCGGCTATGCCGCTGTGTCGGCACTGAACCCAAAACTCGTCTATGCCTCCATCTCAGGCTTTGGGCAGGATGGCCCGCTGGCTCAGCGCCCGGCCTATGACATCATCATCCAAGCGATGAGTGGCCTGATGTCTGTTACAGGTGAGCCGGATGGCCCGCCCATGCTGGTGGGTGAATCCATTGCCGATGTCGTCTCAGGCCTCTTTGCCTCGTGGGGTATTTTGGCGGCGCTCAACCAGCGCCATGCAACGGGCCTTGGCCAGCACCTGGATGTGGGCATGTTACAATCCATGCTGGCGCTTCAGCCCTTGGTGGCAGCACGGCTTTTTGCTTCTGGCCAGGCCCCCAAACGCGTGGGCAACCGTCACCCCATTTCAGCCCCCTTCGGTGCCTTCAGAGCCAAAGACGGCATGTTCATGCTGGCCGTGTTGAACGACAAGCTGATGGGCGCATTGAGTGTAGTGATGGCGAGGCCAGAGATTTTAAGCGACCCGCATTTTGCCACCGATGAGTTGCGCTTTGCCAATGAGGCCGTTCTGCGCCAATACATCGAAGAATGGGCGATGGGCCTGAGCGCACATGATGCCGTTGAGGCCTTGCTGAAAGTGGGTGTGCCCGCTGCGGAAATTTTGGACGCCAAACAGGCCAATGAGCTGGTGGGGCGCAAGATTGCCTTTGAACAGCCGATAAAATTTTCCGGCGCGACCAAAGACCCGCTTGCGCCATCACCCAAAGCTGATGAACATGGTGCAGCAATTCGCAACACTTGCCAGTGGACCAAACCATGACCCGTTTTCACGCTTCGCTCGTTGATACATCTGTTCTCGATTCAATTGCTAGCTTTTGTAAAACCGTGCTGGCACCTGAAGCCCGCATGACCGACCGCGAGGCCCGCTTTGCAACGCATCACATTAAGGCGCTATCCGAGATGGGCATCATGGGCATGAACCTGCCCACCGAATATGGCGGCATGGGGCTTGACCCCTATACTCTTTTGGAAGCCATGGCCAACATCTCCGGCACCTGCGCGTCAACCGGTTCCATGGTGTCGGCACATTTCTTGTGCAGCGACTCAATTAAGTTCGGCGGCAGCGAGGAACAAAAGCAAAAATACCTGCCATCACTAGCATCAGGCGAAAAGCTGGGCGCTTTTGCGCTCACCGAACCCAGCGCAGGCTCTGACCCTGCTTCCATGCTCACCAAAGCCACGCGCGCGGGCGATCATTATCACATCAAGGGCACCAAGCACTTCATCTCCAATGCGGGTGCTGCCGATGTGTTTGTGATCTATGCCAAGACCGACCCCGCAGCGGGTGGCAAAGGCGTTTCAGCCTTTGTGGTGGAAAAGAAAAATGGCGGCATCACATTGGGAAAGGCCGAACCCACCATGGGTCTGCGTGGGGCCCATGCATTTGAATTTTCCATCGATGCGCGTGTGCCAGCAGAAAATCGCTTGGGCGATGAAGGCTCAGGTCTGCGCACCGCGATGAAGACGCTGGATGCCGGGCGCATTGATATTGCCATGTGTTCCGTGGGCATTGCCGAAGCGGCCTATGCCGCCGCATTGGAGTGGGTAAAGACGCGCAAGATGGGAGGTGTGAACATTTCCACCTATCAGGGCCTGCAATGGATGCTGGCCGATATGGCCACTGAAATTGCCGCCGCCCGTGGCCTGTGCTTGGAAACCATACGCAAACGCGCGGCTGGTGAGCGCTATTCCATAGAGGCCGCCATGGCAAAACTCTTTGCCTCGGAGATGGCAGGCCGCGTGACCGATAAAGCCCTGCAAATCCATGGCGGTTATGGCTTTACCCAAAGCTATGATGTGGAGCGTTATGTGCGCGATGCCCGCATCATGCGCATTTATGAAGGCACCTCGGAAATCCAGCGCAACATTATCGCCCGCAGCCTGATTGCAGATTAAACTGTGCCAGCAATCACCCGGATAGCGGCCAGCGTGGCCTTTTCAATCTGCACATTTTGAAAGTCGGGCCAACTCGAGAGTTTGGCCACAACCATCTCATGCGCAAAATCAATATAGATCAATTGCCCAAACACACCGCGCGCCATAAGATTGCGTGTGGCTGAATTTTCAATCCAGAACTGATTGTGATAGCCGCCATCAGGCAACACGCCTGTATAGGGTGCTCCGAAAATCTTGTGATTTGCGTTGCGCGTTTGCTCAATCCAGCCCGCAGGGATAATGCCGCCACCGCCAGACAAGATCAGCTGACCAAACCGCGCATAATCCCG
>JAGWUY010000024.1 GCA_028868255.1 Alphaproteobacteria bacterium
TGTTCACCCGGTACAAAAACTGCGGCCAATGCTGACTTAGACAGCTGCGGCTCTCGGATGCGCAACTCTGTCTGGTTGAGCGGGCGCGCATCCTTGATGCCATTTGCTTCAGCTTTGCCGATGATGCCCAGCAGCGCTTCGCGCTCTTGTTCATTCCAAGCCACGACTAAAGCGCCCGTTTCAAGCAATGGCAGATTGAGTTTTTGGCGGATTTCCAGATATTCGGCATTTCCAGCCTTGATACATTGCAGCTCAAGACTTTTTGGCGGAGCATCAAAGCCCGTATGCAGCAGGGCACTGTTGCCTTTAGAGGCTCCTGATAAAATATCCGCGCCTTTTTCAAGCAACACACATTTCAAGCCACTCATGGCAAAGCGGCGCAGGATGGCGAGGCCCACCACGCCGCCGCCGATCACGGCTATGTCGAATCTCTTTGTCATGGGCGCTGTTATGCCACTAAAAAAAGGGCGACCGAAAGGCCGCCCTTCGCTCACGGTGTCGTTCGCTAAATTGCCGTGAAGCCATTGTCAACGAACAGGTGCGTGCCATTGACGAAGCTGGCTTCATCGCTGGCGAGAAACAAGGCGGCGCGGGCCACTTCTTCGGGCTCGCAGATGCGGCCCTGTTGTGCGGCGATGGCAGCCTCTGACACATCCACGCCAAGGGCCTGCAGTTCTTTTACTTCCCGAAGGCCATGGGGTGTTTTCACAAAGCCGGGGCATACGGCATTGCAGCGGATGTTCCGATCCCGAAACTCAACCGCAATGGCGCGGGCGAACATGTGGCAGGCCCCCTTGGTGGTGTTGTAAGCCACCTCCATGGGTGTGGCCGCCACAGCCGAGATTGACGAGGTGCAGACGATGGAACCCCCACCGGCCG
Organism: Alphaproteobacteria bacterium; assembly: GCA_028868255.1. Taxonomy (GTDB): domain Bacteria; phylum Pseudomonadota; class Alphaproteobacteria; order Rhizobiales; family Aestuariivirgaceae; genus Aestuariivirga. The sequence goes on from JAGWUY010000024.1 coordinate 880, forward strand.
CAATCATTTGCGGAAGCACGGCCTTGGTGACGAGATACATGCTTTTGACATTGATTTCTGTGAGACGGTCCCATTCCGCTTCTGAGGTGTCCAGAAACGGTTTGATGATGATGGTGCCGGCATGATTGAACAGAACGGTGATGGCGCCCAATTGTTTTTGCGTGGTGGCCACCGCTGCTTCTACGTCCGCAGCCTTGGACACATCGCATTTTACAAAAATGGCTTTGCCGCCTGATTTTTCTATGTCGGCAACAGCGGCGTTTCCGGCTTGCGCGTTGATGTCGAGAATGGCAACAGCCGCCCCTTCAGATGCAAAAAGGCGGGACGCTGCCCCGCCCATTCCGGTGGCCCCGCCAGAAATCAGGGCCACCTTTCCTTTTAAACGTTTTGCCATCAGCCTTTTGCAAGCGCTGCCTCAGCAGCAGCAATAGCAGCTTGACGTTTCTTGATTTCATCACCGATCGGCGGGCCTTGGAAGCGGCGGCTTTCAAAGGCGAACCAAACGATAATCAAGATGGCGTAGAAACCGACTGTATACCAGATCAACCCCGGAACAAAACCTTTGCCCCATTCACCAGCTGATGGCACGAATGCGTGGCCACCAATGATGATGCCAATTACACCCAAAACCACAATCACAGCAAACAGCTTTGACAGTCCGCCCAGGCGGAACTTGCCATAGGTATTCCAAGTTTTGCCTTCCGCAAACAAGCCGGCCAAAACCGGCATGCCATATGACATGTAGAGATACATGGCGCAGCCCGTGGACAGGGCAGCAAAAGCATTGAGCGGTGTGGTGATGACCACCAGCAAGAAAGAAATAATGCCAGTGAACCAGATCGCCATATTTGGCGTGCGGTGTGTTGGGCTTACTGTTGCCAGAACGCCGGGGATGCCGCGGTCACGCGCGAAAGCATAAATCATGCGTGATGTGGATGTCACAGCCGACAATGCGCAGAAGAAGTTTGCAAGGATAATTCCGATTGCGCAAATCTTACCCAACAGGCTGGGAGCAATCAAAGTGTTGAACAACACAGAGAATGAGCTCCACCCCAAAATGGCCATGTCAGCAGGTGCTGGGCCGCCAGGAATGGCCGCCAACTTTGCCATAATTTCTGGAGAGAGCACCTTCTGGTTCGGATCGGCTGCGAGTACGCCATAAACTGATGGCAGCGCCATGATCATTCCCAGCGCCAGTAAGAAACCAAACACCAGAGACCAGAACACAGATTGGATCATGCCCTTGTGAACGGTGCCTTGCGCATCGCGGGTTTCTTCAGACGTATGAGCCGAAGCGTCAAAGCCTGTGATGGTGAAGAGCGGATAGAGCATGCCCATCAAGATCATCACGAATGTGCCGTAAGCCGGAGCCACGCCCCCACCTGCATCACCAGTCGTGTTGGCAAAGGCGAAAGCCTTGGCCAGATCAAAGCTTTTGACATGCATGAAAAACAAAACAGTAAGGATTACGGCAAAGATGAAGATCATGTAGCCAGAAATATCGGTCATCATTGACGTGATCTTGATGCCGAAGTGGTTGAGCAGGCATTGTGCCGCAGTGATGCCGCCAACCCAGAGGAACATGGTGGTGTTCGTCCAGGTTGAAACATCCCAGCCCAGAATACCGCTAAAGAACAAATCACGGATAAAGCCATACAAAATGACGTTTACCGCCGGGATCACAAAGAGCAGGCCGAGCAAATTTGTCCAAGCTGTCAGCCAGCCCCAAAACTTGCCCCCCAGAATAGACGACCAGTGATAAAGGCCGCCCGCCGTAGGATAGGCTGAAGCAATTTGCCCCATTGAAGCGGCAACGATCAGGGCGAACACACCGCCCAGGATCCAGCCGATCGTTGTCATCCAAGGGCCGCCGGTTGACAAGGCAATCGGAAAAGAAGCCAAGCCGCCCGAAAGGATGCAGATGATTGAAAATGATATTGCAAAATTCTGGAACCCGCCCATGCGGCGGGAAAGCTCCTGGGCATAGCCCATACCGTGGAGAACTTTTTCGTCCTCGGTCATATGATGTTGATCTGCCATGTGGCACTCCCTCATTTGTTCAAGGGCGGAACAAAATTTTTGTGAATTGTGATAAAATGGCCCCCACCATTTCAATAACCCCTTAAGTGTATTGTGGCGGCTTTGTGGCAAAGCGTCAACACGCTTGATCCGCAAAATCTGCATTGCCCTATTCGAGAAAAAGGTTTGGGTCTTTCCTCAATGCCCTGCTCTCTCTAAGCTGTCAGCCATGCAAGACTATATCACATCCGCATTGGCCACACTTTTGGTTGTGGCCGACCCGCTTTTTCTCAGTGCGATCTTCTTAGGTTTGACGCATGGCTTTTCCGCAGCACATCGGCGCGAGGTGGCGTTGCGCGGGTCATTGATTGCCTTTTGCATATTGGTTGCCGCAGGCTTGGGCGGGGCAAAACTTCTCCAGCTTTTGGGCATTTCACTGTCGGCCTTTCGCATTGCTGGCGGCTTGTTGCTGCTCTCTTCAGCGGCGGAAATGGTGTTTGATCGGCGCTCCTCGCGGCTGCAAGAAACGGCCAAGACGGCCATTGACATTGACCACATCAGAAACATCGCGGCGTTCCCACTGGCCATTCCGTTGATGGCGGGGCCCGGAGCGATCACGGCCATGATCTTGCTGGCGGGAAAGGCGCAAGGCTCGGTGGAGTTGCTGACTGCGCTTTTCGCTGTGGCGGCATGCGTGATGCTGGCGTGTTACTTTTGTTTTTTGATTGCTGAACAGATTTCTAAAACCATGGGCATCACCGGGCGGGCCGTGATTTCACGCCTGCTGGGCATCATTCTTGCCGCCCTTGCTGTGCAATTTGTGATTGACGGCGTGAAGGCCATTCCGACTTAAAAAAGAGGGATGAGCATTGCTCAGGCCTTGTAACAAGCCTGCGCGCTCATCCCTTCATTGGTTCAAAGTAAGCGAAACCTTTGCCCCAAGTTGCACCAGTTGAGATTTTGGAAATGGGAGGATCCAAATCGAGATTGTGCGACGCAAGATGCTTCGCAAGCATCGTGCCAGCCTGAACTGGTCTTTGAAACTTTATCTAATTATCTGATTTTAAATGGTTTTTAATTTTTAAGAAGGTGCGCGAGGTTCTTAATGTTGCACGTGCGTCCATTTTTTGTGCAATGCACCTAACAAAAAAGCAGCACCTTAAGTCGGGCGATTGTTTTTTAACCAGTTGGAAAAACGATCCAACCCCTCCGCCAGCTTGTGTTCCTCTTTCAAATAGCACATGCGCAAAAAACCTTCGCCCGCAGCGCCAAAGGCCGCTCCCGGCGCAAATCCCACATTGGCCTCATCAATAATGCGCAGCGCCGTGGCCATTGAATCCTTCATTCCATCAATCCCAAAGAACGCATAGAAGGCCCCTTCAGGAACCGACAGGCGCAGTTGAGGAAAGCCTTTCAGTGCTTCGATCACCGTGTTGCGATTCTTGCGTGCTTTTCCTACTTGCAGCTTGATGAATTCATCGCCCTCATCAAGCGCCACCACACAGCCGCGCTGCAAGAAAACCGGCGTGCCAGAGGTGTTGTATTGCACCACACGCTCGATGACCGGGCCTAAAATTTTCGGTGCTTGAATCCAACCCACACGCCAACCGGTCATGGCCCAATTTTTTGAGAATGTGTTGCAGAGCATCAGCTGCTCTTCAGAGTCGCAAATATCCAGAAATGAGGGGGCGCGCGTTTTGCCGTCTGCTCCAAAATAGAAGTGTGAATAGACTTCATCGCCCAAAATCCAGATACCATGTTTGCGGCAGAAATCGCGCACGGCAATCAGATCATCTTTTGTAGCCACCCACCCCAAAGGGTTGGACGGTGAGTTGAGGCAAATGGCTTTGGTGCGCGCAGTTGTGGCAGCAAAAAGCTGGTCTAAATCCAAGGCCCATTTGCCATTTTGAAAAGTCATGGGCACTTCGACTGGCCTTGCACCTTGGATGCGCAATGCCCCGGCATAATTGGGCCAAGCCGGCGTGGGGATGATGATCTCATCACCATCGGCGACAATCATTTGAAGGGCCGTTTGGATGGCGGGCATACCGCCAGAGGTCACAAAGAAATTGTCGGCGTCAAAAGCCCTGCCATAATGGCGCGTATGATAGCGCGCCAAGGCTTGTCGAAGCTCAGGGATGCCGCCTTGAAATGTATAAAAGGTTTCGCCCTTGTGCAGGCTTTCGCTGGCTGCCTTCGAAAACAGCTCTGGTGTTGGCAAATTGCCTTCACCCGACCAGAAGGCAATAATGCCCTGTTTGGTGAAGCCATGCATGGCAACTTTGACAATGCCGCTGTCTGGCTCAACTTGCGCAGGTTTGGAGAGTTTGGGAATCAGATTCATGGCAGAACACTGCAAATAAAAAACCCGGGTGTCCAGCACCCGGGTTTCAAGATCGAAAAGTTTGATTACTTCTTCTTCAAAGCATCACGGATTTCAGCCAGCAAGGTTTCCGAAGCAGAAGGAGGTGCTGGCGGTGCTGGTGGTTCAGCCTTCTTCAAGCGGTTTGAAATCTTGACGAGTTGCATCAAGATAAAGGCCAAGATCAGGAAGCCGATCACGATGGTGATGAAGTTACCATAGGCAAAAGTTGCGCCAGCTTCTTTGGCAGCGGCCAGCGTTGCATCCTTGGGCTTGCCACCCGCAAGCTGGATGAACTTGTTGGAAAAATCAATTCCACCTGTTGCCAAGCCGACGATTGGCATAATCAAATCATCGACCATTGACGATACGATTTTACCGAATGCGCCTCCCATGATCACGCCGATGGCGAGATCGAACGCGTTGCCTTTGAACGCAAAGTTTTTAAATTCGTTCCACATTGTGTTGTCCCCGAGTCTGTTTTCAGCGCTTCTGGCAACCCGCTGCCAGATTAAAGCACCGGGTGCAGCTTTTAGCTGAATTGACGAACACATAAAAGCCTTTTTTAAGCGTTGGTTAAGCATAAGGTCTGGTGCGTTGCAGTGAAAGTTTCTAAACTTCTTGAATGACCGAAAAGTTCACTTTTTATCCCGAGATTGAACCCTATGCGCGAGGGCGATTGCGCGTTTCTCATCTCCATGAGCTTTATTACGAAGAATGCGGCAATCCAGATGGTCAACCCGCGGTGGTTCTGCATGGTGGTCCAGGGGGCGGCATTTCTGCAAATCTCCGGCGATACCATGCCCCATCGCATTACCGCATCATTCTGTTTGACCAGCGCGGCTGTGGGGCTTCAACGCCGCATGCCTGTTTAGACAATAACACCACGCCAGAGCTCGTCGCAGATATGGAGCGTCTGCGCCTTCACCTCCAAATTGATCGATGGCAGGTGTTTGGAGGTTCTTGGGGGTCAACGCTGGCGTTGGCTTATGCGGAAGCCTTTCCGCACCGGGTGAGCGCGCTGATCGTGCGCGGCATTTTTACCGTGCGCCAAACCGAGATTGACTGGCTCTATCAACATGGCGCCTCCATGCTGTTCCCAGATTTCTGGGAAGGGTTTGTTGCGCCAATTCCTGAGGCTGAACGCCACGATTTGATAGCCGCCTACCACAAACGGTTGACAGGCCCTGATGAGGCTGAGCAACTGCGCTGTGCCAGGGCTTGGAGCAAATGGGAGGCCGCCGTTTCTTTTTTTACGCCGTCACAACAGCGGGTGGCTGAATTTGATGAGGCGCATTTTGCCTTGGCTTTTGCGCGCATTGAATGCCACTATTTTATCAATCGTGGTTTTTTTGAAACTGACGACCAGTTGCTGCGGAATGCCCACAAGCTGGCAGGTATTCCCGGTGTGATTGTTCAGGGGCGCTATGATGTTGTCACCCCGTCCGATACGGCGTGGGCGCTGCACCGCGCTTGGCCTCAGGCAGAATTCATACTGGTGCCTGATGCGGGCCATGCGGGCAGCGAGCCCGGCACTGTGGATGCGCTGGTGCGGGCAACGCGCAGTTTCGTCGTTTAAATTCCGACGAAAGGCTGGGCCAGTTTCGCAAGCAACGTTTTATATTTGGCCTTGGTTTCAAAAGCCACCACGCAAATGCAATCTTCATCAGAGTCAACGATCGGTTGATGCTCTATCTCGTGATCAAGGTCAGCGACGTCGCCGGGCGCAAACCGGCCAAAGCGATCGTGATAAGAGCCTTTAAGAATCAACGTAATTTCATCGCCACCATGGCCATGTTCCGGCATGGTGCGGCCATGGCCCAAGCGCAGCATCTTTAACTTTGTAGAAGTTCCCTTCGATAGCGGCACATCAAACACCGCAACACCAGGGGCCTTGGTTTTCCATTTGATGTCACGCAAAGACACGTCGCCCAAAATACGTGACAAGGCCAAGGGCAAGTCACTCTTGGGTTTCGGCTGCGCAGGCTTTGCTTGCAAGATGGCATCAAGGCTGGCCAATGTGGCGGCGCGGCATTGATCCGAAACCGAGGCCTCAGACTCATCTGCCAGGATTGCTCCAGCGATCTGCTCTGCTGATTTCACGCGTGAGCGACACAGCGGACAGAGGCTGATATGAGCTGCTGCCAAAACACCATGCGCTTCGCCCACAGTGCCTGCGGCAAAGGCCAAAATAGTGGCATCATCAAGATGATGGCTGATCTTCAATTCATTTGCTCCAATAGTTTTCTCAACCGCTGATAGCCAAGACGCATACGCGACTTCACTGTGCCCAGCGGCAAGCCTAATCTTGTGGCGATTTCTGATTGTGGTACGTCTTCAACAAAGGAAAGGATCAATAATTCGCGTTGTTCTGCCGGAATTTGTGCCAAAGCCTGCGATACATGGTTATCTTCCTGTGAACGCCCCAAGGTTTCCTCGGCACCCGCCGTTTCGTCAGGTGCATCAAAATCTTCAAGATCGGTATAAAGCTGCGACCGTTCGCGCCGCAACCTGTCGATGCGTAAATTGCGGGCGATGGTAAATATCCATGTCGAAACCGAACCTTTGCCCGAAGCAAACAGTGCTGCCTTCGACCAGACGGCAATCATGGTTTCCTGGACCAAGTCTTCGGCTTGTTCTGCGGTAGAGCCTTTTCTGATCAAAAAGCTTTTCAAGCGCGGGGCGAAATGATCAAACAGTTGCGCAAAGGCCGCGCGATCCCGCGACGCTGCGATGCGCGCGAGCCACTCAACGAACTGATCTTTTTGTGTGTCAGTCGTTGATGTTGCCATAGTTACCAATGCTGCATGCATGTTCGGCCAGTTTCATTATTCTGGCCTGATTTACGCGAATTACGACAGAATGGATCACTGGAGTTTGCGCTCAATAAATTCATTGAATTCCTTGGTGAAGATCAGTTTCTTGCCTTCATAGGCTTCAATCTTGCCCCACACCACCCAGTGGGTTTTGGTGGCCGTCAGGCGACCATAGGTTTCAGTGCGTGCTTCCCATTTTCCGCGCTTTCGTCCTTCGGTCCAGTGGGTTTCCATTTTGGCAGACAGCGGGTCTTCCGGCATGATGGAATAGTTTTCGCGCCCAGCACCCCAAATCACCAAGCTATGAGGCTGAAGCTCCTGCGTGCCGAAATCATCAATCAGCGCCATTGTGGTTTCGCCGGTCTTCTTGTTCACCTTTACTTCGCGCTTGTGGACAGGCTTTTTCAATTCCTTCTGCAACACGGGGCTTGCGGCCTCGGGTGCGGCAAAGGTGATTTCCTTTTCATTTTCAATCCCGCGGCGCACAGGCAGATTGAGGCTGGACTTGCCAGCATAAACGCTGAGGCGCACAGCCTCGCTTACCGGCCACATCATCGGGAAATAGGTGGTGGAGATCGACACCCGCAATTTATGTCCCTTGGGAATGCGCCAGGCGATGTCATCCATCTTGATCTTCATTTTGTAGCGCTGATAGGGCATGAGCGGTGTGGGGTATTCGCGGCTGTCACGCATGCACAGGTTTTGCAAGTGATAGGTGATGCGGGATACCTCACCTGTTGGCCACACATCATTGAGGCGCACCGCCACATGGGCCACAGGCTTATCAACACTGAATTCCAGATCAATTGATGGCTGGCCCACAATGTCCAGATCAGTCGTCAATTCCGGGCTGTCAAAGCAGATGGATTGCGCATCATCTTTTGCCTGATCGCCTGGGAATTCCGGCCCCAGCCAGATGATGCAATATTCACCACCATCAAAGCCCGTGGTCTGGGCTGATGAAACAGCGAATGCTTTTTCTGGCCCCTCCTCGGCAGCGATACCTTTTGTTGTCAGATGCAAAATTTTCGTGTCGACCGCGCTATAACCCCAATTGTTATCCTCCACCCAGCGGCCCTTGATCTCGGCAGGGAACCTGCCGGGCTTGTAAGCATCCATGATGTAGTAGCGATAGTCAGGATCTGCGGTCACTTTTGTGTCGATGTCTTTCAAATAGAAATCCCACCAGCGCAGCATTTCCTGCAAGAAGCCAATCTTGGGTTCGGGCACCGCAAAATGCGGATATTTGTGAACCCAAGGGCCAATGATCGCCTTGCGCGGAGCGCGCAGGCCTTGCATCAGGCGTGGAATGGCATTGGAGTAGGCATCATTCCAGCCACCCACAACCAAGGCCGCGGCTTTGATCTTGGAAAAGTCTTCACACACAGAGCCGTGCTTCCAATAGGCATCACGGTGCGGGTGTTGCAGCCACGGAATGAGCAGGAATGGTTCTGCCTTCAAGCGCTCCAACCACATTTTTTTCCACTTGGTGCCGACAAGTTCAGGGTCAGGCGGGCGCGACGAATAGGCCAGCATGGTGGCAGCCCAGCCCAGATTTTCATTGAGCAGGGTTCCGCCCTTGTAATGAATATCATCTTCATAGCGGTCATCGGTGGAGCAGATGGTGACAATGGCTTTCAAGGCTTCGGGCTGGCGCGCCGCCACTTGCAGCGCGTTAAAGCCACCCCAGGAAATGCCGAACATGCCCACTTTGCCATTGCACCATTTTTGCTTGGCGAGCCAGGCGATCACGTCCAGCGCGTCGTCCTGTTCCTGTTTGGTATATTCATCCAGCATCACACCTTCTGAATCACCACTGCCCCGCATATCAACGCGCACGGCGGCATAGCCGTGGCCAGCGAGGTAAGGGTGGGTGAGAGCATCACGCACATGCGTGCCGTCACGCTTTCTATAAGGCAGATATTCCAGAACCGCGGGCACTTTGTTTTTGGCGGCATCCACGGGGATGAACATCCGCGCCGCCAGCTTCACGCCATCGGACATGGGGATCCAAAAGTTTTCGACTTCTTTGATAGTGCGGGGGAATTTGGTTATGGTTTTCAAGGTCATGTATCCCTTATGCCGCAAAACCCTTGATCGCGGCAATAATGCTTAAAAATAATCTTTATTACTCATGCCGAAATGCTGGTGGCGCCCACGCGCAGCGCCTTGATGTTGGCGGCATAATCGGTGCCTTTAAAAATAGCAGACCCTGCCACCAGCACATTGGCCCCGGCCAGCACAACCGAGTGTGCGGTCTCCGGCGTAATACCGCCATCCACTTCAATATCAATGTTGCGGCCCGCCACCAGGGCCTTGGCCTGTCTGATCTTGTTCAACATTGCGGCGATGAAGCTCTGGCCGCCAAAGCCCGGATTGACTGTCATCACCAAGATCAGGTCCAGCTTGTCGATCACATGTTCAATGGCGGAAATGGGGGTTGAGGGGTTCAGTGCAACGCCCGCCTTTTTGCCGAGTGCCTTGATGGCTTGCAGCGACCGATCCAAATGCGGGCCCGCCTCGGCATGCACGGTGATCAGATCAGCGCCGGCATTTGCAAATTGATGGAGATAGGGGTCAGCCGGTGCAATCATCAAATGCACATCAAACAATTTTGGTGATGATTTGCGGATCGAAGCCATCACTGGCGCGCCAAAGGTGATGTTGGGCACAAAATGACCATCCATCACATCAATATGAATCCAATCTGCGCCCGCCTGATCGACGGCTTTGACTTCATCGCCGAGTTTGGAAAAATCAGCGGAGAGAATGGAGGGGGAGATCAATAGGGGGCGCTTGCTCATGTGTCCCTTCTAGATGGATTTTGGCCACAGGTGAAGTGTGACGCATGTTGTAACCCCCAGAAAATGAATTAAACTCGAAAACCTGATGCAACTTCCCAATCCCTTCACCAGTTGGTTTGACGCGCGCGGCTGGCGGCCGCGCCCGCACCAGCTTGAAATGTTGGCGCATGGTTTGGCGGGGGAAAGTGCTTTGTTGATTTCGCCAACGGGTGGCGGCAAGACGCTGGCTGGATTTTTGCCAAGCCTTGTGCAGCTTTCTGAACCGCACAAGAATGAAGGCATTCACACGCTTTATGTTTCGCCCCTCAAGGCTTTGGCGGTTGATATTGCCCGCAATCTCGACGCGCCCATTGTCGACATGGCTTTGCCAATCACCGTGGAAACCCGCACGGGCGATACGCCGCATTCGCGCCGCCTGCGTCAGCGCAGCACCCCTCCTGATATTTTGATCACCACGCCTGAGCAGATGACGCTGCTGATTGCAGACCCTTCGGCAGCACATTTGCTCAAGAACCTCAAAGCCGTGATCATCGATGAGCTGCATTCCATCGTATCATCAAAGCGCGGCGTGCTGTTGTCGCTGGCGCTGACACGGTTGCGCGCCCATGCACCGCAGGCTCGCTTCACAGGCCTCTCCGCTACAGTGGCTGATCCTGATGCTTTGCAGGCGTGGCTTGCCCCTGCTGGTCAAACACCTGTGCCGCTGGTTCTGGGCCGTGCTGGGGCAGCGCCTGCTATTCACATTCTGGCATCTGCCAACCGTGTGCCGTGGAGTGGGCACAAGGCGCTTTATGCCATTCCTGAAATCTATGCCGAAATCAAAAAGGCCAAAATGGCCTTGGTGTTTGTGAACACGCGCAGCCAGGCCGAATTGGTGTTTCAAGAATTGTGGACGGCCAATGAAGACCACCTCCCCATTGCGCTTCATCATGGCTCTCTGGATGTGGCCCAACGCCGCAAGGTGGAAGCTGCGATGGCAGCCAACAGCTTGAAGGCTGTGGTTTGCACCTCCACGCTTGATCTGGGCATTGACTGGGGGGATGTGGATCTTGTGATCCATGTCGGTGCGCCCAAAGGCTCAAGCCGTCTGTTGCAACGCATTGGCCGCGCCAACCACCGCTTGGATGAAGCGAGCAATGCCATATTGGTGCCATCCAATCGCTTTGAGGTTCTGGAATGTGAGGCTGCACGGCGTGCGGCTTCCGAGAATGCGCAAGACACAGAATACCCTATTGTGATGAAGCTGGATGTGCTGGCCCAGCACATTATGGCGTGCGCCTGTGCAGGGTCTTTTTTTGCGGATGAGGTGTTCGCCGAAGTTAAATCAGCTTTCACCTATCGCCACTTGACGCGCGCGCGTTTTGACCAAGTGCTCGATTATGTGGCCACGGGTGGTTATGCGCTCAAAGCTTATGAACGCTATGCTAAGCTAAAGATTGATACCACAGGCCGTTATCGCCTCACCCACCCCCTGCTTATCCAGCGCTACAAAATGAACATGGGCACCATCGTGGCGGAGGAGATGCTCAAAGTTCGCATCGCCTCGGTCAAAAACCGGGCGGGTAAACGCACGGTGACAGGCGGGCGCGTGTTGGGAGAGCTCGAAGAATATTTCCTGAGCCAGCTTTCGCTGGGCGATACATTTCTGTTTGGCGGTGAAGTGCTGCGCTTTGAAGGGCTGGATGATTTTGGCGCGCTGGCCACGCGTGCGCCGGGTCGTGATCCGATGATTCCGAGCTACGCAGGCGGCAAATTTCCGCTCTCCACCTATATTGCTGAGCGCGTACGCCTATTGCTGGCGGACCGTGCGCAGTGGCAGCTCTTGCCAACACAGGTGCAGGATTGGCTCAACACACAGAATTGGGCCTCAGCCATTCCGCGTGCTGATCAAATGCTGGTTGAAACCTTTCCGCGCGCCGAAAAACACTATCTGGTGTGTTACCCGTTTGAGGGGCGGCTGGCGCAGCAAAGTCTCGGCATGTTGCTCACAAGGCGGTTGGAGCGCTGGGGTGCCAAACCCATGGGCTTTGTGGCCTCGGAATATGCTTTGGTCATTTGGACACTGGCCGATACATCCGCCATGATCGCATCAGGGCGATTGTCACTGGCCAAGCTGTTTGATGAAGACATGCTGGGCGATGATCTGGAAGCGTGGTTGGCGGAGTCCAATCTGATGAAGCGCTCATTCCGCAATTGCGCCATCATCGCTGGGCTGATCGAGCGCAATTTTCCGGGCAAAGAGAAAACAGCCCGCCAAGTGACCATCAACACTGATCTGATTTACGATGCCTTGCGCAGCCACCAGCCAGACCATGTGCTGCTGCGGGCGGCATGGGATGATGCGGCGGATGGGCTGATCGACATTCACCGGCTGGCCGCCTTGCTAAAGCGTATCAAGAACCAGATATTGCATAAATCTTTGGAGCGGGTTTCTCCGCTTGCCGTGCCCGTGTTGCTTGAGATTGGGCGCGAATCAATTTACGGCGAAGCCGATGATGCCCTTCTCGCCGAAGCCGCTGACCAACTTGAAGCCGAGGCCACAAGCCTTGTCTAATCAGCACCGCATTGTGCTGGGCGATCTTGAGCTTGTTCCTCATCTTTCTGGCGCAATATTTGTGCCTGCCCACCACACGCTCATCATTTCCGATTTGCATTTGGAACAAGGCACCAGCCTGGCGCGGCGCGGCATTCATGTTCCGCCGTTTGATACGGCCTCTACATTGGCCATGTTGGCCGCGGTGATCTCAGTTCATGCGCCGAAGCGCCTGGTTTTTCTGGGTGACAGTTTTCACGATGGCGATGGCGAAGCGCGGCTGCAAGGCCCCCATTTCAGCCAGCTGCGCCAAATTGCTTTACGCCAAGACACAATCTGGATCGTTGGCAACCATGATCCTGAACCGCCGCAACTGTTGGGCGGTGTGGGTGCTGACGAGATCATGCTGGGTGGCTTAACGCTGCGCCATGAACCTAAACGACACTTGAAAGACGAATGCGAAATTGCAGGCCATCTGCACCCCGGCTGTGGCCTTAGCCTGCGGGGCCGCCATGTGCGCGGCAAATGCTTTGTTGCTGATGCAAAGAGGCTCATCATGCCAGCCTTTGGGGCTTATACGGGTGCGCTCTCTATTCGTTCCGATGCGTTTCACGGCCTGTTTGAAGCCGAGACCACCAAGATCTGGATGATTGGGAAAAGCGGTCTGCACCGCTTTTCATTGTGAGTATTAGCTCGCTTTTGATTCCATGGCGGCGATAAGATCAGGTGTAATTTGGCCAGTCACTTTCAGTCCCTGCTGCAATTGGAACAATCGTATTGCATTGGTTGTGCGGCCACCGGCCTTGCCATCCAACTCACCCACATTATAGCCCAGCTTGTCCAACAGCGTTTGGGCCTTGCCAACGATATTCTGGGGTAAGGGGGCAGAGGCTGGGGCTTGTGTTGCTGCGGCTGACTGCCTAGGTGCCAGACCGGGGGCTAGCCAATTGGCATTGTCTGCAGTCACAACATTGGCCGCGTCTGGAGCCGGCTCAGGTTTCCAAGTCTTGAGACGTCGCTCAACCGAATTTACCAGTTCCGGCGGCATTGACTTTGCCATAGCAGTGGCATGGGTTCGGGCATCCACGTCACCTTGTGCTGCGGCTTGGTCATACCAGAACAAGGCTTCTGCGAGATCGATTTTTGTGCCCATGCCACGCTCGACCAGAACAGCCAAATTAAACTGGCTGTCCTTCAGGCCGTGATTGGCCGCGAGCGAGAACCATTTGAAGGCTTTCACATAGTCGGCCGCACCAGCATCAGTGCTGGCGCTGATCACGGCGGCATTGTGCATGGCCTTCACATTGCCCAAAGCTGCCGCGCGTTCATACCACGACAAGGCCGCCTGCATATTTTTTTCAACGCCGGTGCCGCGTTCATAGAGGGTGGCAATGCGGTATTGGGCGGGGGCGAGCCCTGTTGCTGCGGCGCGCCCATACCAATAGGCAGCCTTGACAGGATCAGCCACAACGTTCTCGCCATTGAGGTAACGGCTGGCAATGACAAATTGTGCATTGGCATCACCCGAAGTTGCCGCAGTGCGCAGCTTGTCATTGCCAATAGCAACATCTATGGCTGCGGGGGTTGCGGCTTTGGCGGCAACGGCGGCTGGCAATGAACCTGTAAGAATGGTGTCGGGTTCAGGCGGCACGACTTCGCCATGTTGTTCGGTGACCCCTGCTGCAGGTTCTAACGGTGCTGGTGTGACACCCGGCTTTGGGGACACAACGGGGGCAACCTGAGGTGCAGCCGTGGCAGAACCATTGTCCAGCGGGGCTGGCGCTGCAGGTGCGGTCTCAGGCTGAGTTGGCGCTGTCTGAGTCTGTTCAGTTTGAACAGGTTCGGCTGTCACAGGCGTTTGAGCAACAGGTGCCGGTGCCATAATGTTTTTGGTCACAAAGAAGGCAAAAAGGCCTAACGCCAAAATGCCAGACAGAATTAAAGTGCGGCGGTTACCAGCCAAATTATTATTGGCAGGGCGAATGGGTGGTGGCACTTTCATGTCGCCAGCCAGATTGGGAATTGCCGTTGACTTCGCCTTTTTCGAGAAGGGCACTTTGAAGTTCAACAGCCTTTTTCCGCCCGCAGCATCCCCTTTGATTCCGCCGGGAATTACGCCGGAGAGGCTGGACTTAGATGCCCCTGCTGCCTGCGCGGCGCGGCGTGCTGCTGCAATAAAATCATCCGCTGGTGCGGCTGCTTGTGTGCCTTCCGCGGTGTGTGCAGACTTAATGATGGCGTCAAAAGGGTTGCCGGCCGCTGCTGGAGCCGCTTCTGCAAACGGATCACCTGCTGATGCGACAAATGCATTTTCTGGCTCTGGGTGTGTATTTAATTCGTCAACTGCCGGCGCAACGGAAAAAGGCGCAGGCGCTTCTGCCATGCCTGTAAATTGGAATGGATCTGCCACGGGTTGAGCCACCGTTGTGCTACCCGCCACTATCGGGCTTGCAGCCTGTGCCACGCGTTGGCCAATCGCGGCTGTTTCAAGCTCGGTCAGCTTGGCCACAATTTGTTCAAGTGTTTCATGAACCGCTTCAAGTGTTTCCTGATTGCGTGAATCCGCATTTTGCGATGCTTCACGTACGGCTTTAAGACCGTCTTCCAATGCCATGATCTCAGGCGTTCCAGCCAGTGAAGCTGGAGCCTGATTTTGCTGGCTTAGAATGTGTTGACCCATGCGCGATGCGGCTTCTTCGGCCACTTCTTTGGTCCAGCCACGGCTCTGTTCAACCGAGTCATAAAGCTGGGCAATGGCGCGCTCGATGGTTTCAAGATGTGAAAGTTGATGCTCGGTCTTGCTCAGGCGGTCATTGACCACGGCCAGATGCTGCACCAGCTCATCGCTTTGGGCGGCAGCGTTTTGGGTCGAAAGGGCCTGGTCCAAACGGTGGTCGAGCTCGGCCATGCGGCGCTCAAGCTCGCCCAGTTGCGGCATGTCACGGGTTTGAGCCTGGGTCTGCTCCAGCTTGCGTGTGATGTCGAGGATGCGGCGATCCATTTCCGCCAGTGGGCGGTCATCATTGCCTTGGGCCACGCGGGTGGACAATTGTTCCACAGCCACGCGCAAAGCCGTCACGTCACGGTCTGAGGCCACACCTTTGCTTGATTCATCGATGCGCGCATTGAGTTTTTCAATCTCATTGCGGAAACGCTGAATTTCAGAGGGGCTGGTTGAATTGGCCACAAATGAAGTTTGAGCTTCGCGCAGAAGCCCCAAAATACGGTCTTCAATAGTGTGAAGCTCGGCTTGGGCCGTTTGCACCGCTTGGGTTTGGGCCTTCTGGGCCAAGGCTTCAGAGGATTCCCGCACGGTGTCAATGCGGCTGGCCAGACCATCCAGCTCTTGGCGCAACAATTCAGGCAGGCTGGAGATGGGCTGCTTTTGTGACTGTTCGACACGATGGGCCAATTCAGCCAAGCGGTTTTCCAGCTGTGAAAACGCAGGCGCTTGGCGCAACACCTGTTCATTGGTGGTGGAATTGGCCCTTGCCGTCATATCGCCAATGCGATCTTGCAGGGATTTCAGGTTATCGCGGGTGCGCTTTTCTGAAACTTCCAGATGCTCAACAATGTTGCGCACAGCCTTTTCCAAGGCCTGGAAGCCGGGGGCTTCTTCGGGCTTGGTTTGAACCACAGGGGCCTGAAATTTGGTAAATTGGCGGCCCAACAAGGCAAGGCGTTCATTGACGGCAGAGAAGGCCTCAACCGTCTGGCGCTCATTGCTTTCAACCCGACTTAATATTTTCGCGAAGGCGCCGTTTTCCTCAGGCTGAGGTGAAACATAGCGAGGTGATGTGTCGGTTTCGCGCTGGGCCAGACGAGAGAGTTGCTCAGCAATGTCTTCAAGGCGTGTAGCGGCGCGTTCAATGGGGTGGGTTGAAATGCGGCCACGGATCACTTTGTCGGTGGGTGCTTCGGCCACCGCATCGGGCACATGGCCTTCAGCCTGTTCATTAATGGCGGAATTGAGCCATTCGCCCAATGTCATGCCGGAGCGGCGTGCCGCAGTCTTGGCAATCTCGCGCAATTCGGGTTCAACCCCTTTGACGCTCCATGGAATTCCTGGCTTCATCGACATCAACTCTCCACCCGGTGTTTGACGCTCAAAGCTTAAGGAAAGCGCAGCCAAAACACGGTTTTTCATCCCCCATGTGTTAACTTTTTTGGTAAATATTGAGTTAACCAGTTGATGTTTTTTGTGAAACGACGATAAGCGCCGATGAATTAAGGTTTAAATTGCAATGTCTGGGCTGGCTTTTGTTTCATCGCTGATCGACCGTGATGCCAATAATCGGGGCAAGCTTGATTATGTGACAGCGCTGCGGCGTGATTCGACCACCTGTGTGGTGCAGATCGCGGGGGATCAAGTGCGTATGGAGGACAAGGCTCTCTACACCGCGAATGATGCGCCAGACACTGAAGCGGTTTACCTGGGCCTTACTCCTGACTGCAAAGCCTGGTTCGCGCGCAGCATTGCGCCCGAAATAGGCCTAACGGCTATTCGCTCATTAATGATTGAAGGCCCGCTGCCAGAAGACCAGGTTTCACTTTTGGCGCAAGCACGCAGTGTGTTGCATTGGCATGGCTCTCACGGCTTTTGTGCCAAATGCGGGCAACCGTCTCAAATGATGGATGCGGGCTATCGCCGCCATTGCCCCACCTGCCAGACTGACCATTTTCCACGCACTGACCCTGTTGTGATCATGGCGGTGCGCGATGGGCAACGGGTATTGTTGGGACGGCAGGCTGCTTGGCCGCAAGGCATGTTTTCCGCCCTTGCTGGTTTTATGGAACCCGGTGAGACCATTGAACAGGCCGTGGCACGCGAGGTTTTGGAAGAGGCCGGTATTCGTGTGGGGCCCATTTCTTATGTGACCAGCCAGCCTTGGCCCTTCCCCGCCAGCTTGATGATCGGCATGATTGCGGAAGCCGCCTCCACAAAGATTGTAATCGACCCCGCCGAACTTGAAACGGCGCGCTGGTTTGAGCGTCACGACCTCGAACAAATGTTGAAAGGCACCCATCCAGAGGGGCTTTTTGCCTCGCGCCCGCAAGCCGTTGCCCACGCTGTGGTGACCGCCGCCCTAAAATAGATTGATTTTCTTCGCCCCCCAAAATAAATCGTCCAGACATCTTGGCAAAGACAACAAAATGGTGAATTGTCTGCGAAGATAAGTGAGGCCACCATGTATCTCGGATTGGATTTCGGCACGTCGAGTGTCAAAGGCGTTTTGATGGACGCCAAGCAAAAAATCGTTGCCACGGCGTCATCGCCGCTCAAGGTTTCACGGCCGCATCCGGGCTGGTCAGAGCAAAATCCCGATCATTGGTGGAAAGCGGCCAATGCCGTTGTGGCCAGTTTACGCAAGCAAAAGCCCAAAGCCATAGCTCAAGTGGCGGGTATTGGTATGTCGGGCCAGCAGCACGGCGCAACATTGCTCGACAAAACTGGCAAGGTGCTGCGCCCCTGCATTTTGTGGAATGATGCGCGCAGCTTTGAAGAGTGCAAAGAAATTCTGGCCGCATGCCCCAATGCCATGGATATTACAGGCAATATCCCCCTCGCCGGCTTTACCGCCCCCAAATTGATGTGGGTGAAAAAGCATGAGCCTAAGATTTTTGCTCAAGTGTCAAAAGTTCTGCTGCCCAAGGATTATATCCGGTTTCGCATGACCGGTACTTATGGGTCTGATATGTCAGACGCTTCTGGCACCTATTGGCTGGATGTGGCCAAGCGCGCCTGGTCAGACACCATGCTGGCGGCCACCCATATGCGCCGTGACCAGATGCCGGAGCTGTTTGAAGGCACAGATGCCACGGGCCAAATTACGCCAGCACTGGCCAAGGCTTGGGGCATGCCGCTGCGCCCTGTTGTGGCGGGTGGCGGGGGTGACAATGCATCTGCTGCTGTGGGCATTGGCGCGGTAAAGGATGGGCAGGCGCTGGTGTCCATCGGCACCTCTGGCGTGCTTTTCGTGTCGAATGACCGTTACAGCCCGAATGCGGCACAAGCCGTGCACGCTTTCTGCCATGCAGTGCCTGGCACCTGGCACCAAATGGGGGTTATTCTTTCAGCCACCGC
Organism: Alphaproteobacteria bacterium; assembly: GCA_028868255.1. Lineage (GTDB taxonomy): Bacteria > Pseudomonadota > Alphaproteobacteria > Rhizobiales > Aestuariivirgaceae > Aestuariivirga. The sequence continues at coordinate 19,499 of JAGWUY010000024.1, forward strand.
CAGCATGGAGTGGCTGGCAGGTCTGCTGAAGACACCTGCACCCAAGTTGACGTCCGCTCTTGGCGGTGCGTTGACTGGCCCCTCCACCGCGCTCTTCTTGCCTTATCTGTCGGGTGAGCGCACGCCTGTGGGGGATTCACAAATCCGTGGTGCCTTTATTGGTCTGGCCCATGAAACGGACGCCAAGGTAATGACCCATGCAGTGATGGACGGTGTGGCCTTTGCTTTCCGCGATTGTCTTGAGGCGCTCAGAGCCGCGGGCACGGATGTAAAGCGCGTGATGGCCGTGGGCGGCGGCACGCATTCGGCTCTGTGGCTCAAGATCATTGCCACGGTTCTGAATGTGCCTGTTGATTTGCCTGTGGCTGGTGACGTGGGCGGGGCTTTTGGCGGTGCCCGCATGGCTTTGATGGCCGCCACTGGGGCCGATTACAAGAAAGTCTGCACCGGCCCCAAAGTGGCCAAAACCATATTGCCAGAGAAAAAAGCCCGCGCGGCCTATGAGACCGCCTATCAGAATTACAAAAAAGTCTATCCCGCGATTAAGGACATCAAGCAAACATGAAAACATTCTACTCCATTTCCGAACCCATCACCTACAAAGGCCCCAGCTCTACCAATCCTTTGAGCTATCGCTGGTATAACCCTGATCAAAAAGTTCTGGGCAAGACCATGCGGGATCATTTGCGCTTTGCCGTGTGTTATTGGCACACGCTGTGCTGGCCGGGCGGTGACCCCTTTGGTGGCGAGACATTTAACCGCGAATGGCACCACATGGCAGACCCGATGAAGGCCGCTGCTGTAAAGGTTGATGTGATGTTTGAAACATTGCGCCTTCTGAACATTGATTATTTCTGTTTCCACGATCTTGACATTGCGCCGGAAGGTCACTCACTTCAGGAGTTCAATGCCAATGTTTCAGCCATCGCCAAGCTGTTTGAAAAAAACATGGCCAAGCACAACAAGAAAGTGTTGTGGGGCACGGCCAATATGTTTTCCAACCGCCGCTTCATGGCCGGTGCGGCCACCAATCCTGATCCGGATGTGTTTGCCTATTGTGCAGCACAGGTGAAGCATTGCCTTGATGTGACCAAGGATTTGGGCGGCGAAAATTACG
>JAGWUY010000218.1 GCA_028868255.1 Alphaproteobacteria bacterium
CTTGATGTGCGCGAGGAGGGAAACGCTCTCGGCATTTACACTTATGGCAATTCGCACCGTTGGATCAGTATTTCTGAACACTCCAAAAAGAAGCTCAATCATTTGTCTTTTGCGGTGTTTGAGGAAGATTTTGAGCCCTTGAAACAGCGCGTGGAAAAATCGGGTGTGAAGCTGCTTGATGCACCCCGCGGTTTTGAGTCCAATGGCATTTGGTTTTATGACCACAACAATGTTTTGATTGGAGTGAAGATTGCTGAAAAAACCTCGCCTGACGACAAAATACCTTTTGACATGACCTCTTGTGCCGCGGGTGTGGCAGGTGCGCCGCAGCGCTCCAAAGCCAGCAAAGTGAAGCCCACCCGCATGGCGCATGTTTTGGTGTTTACTGCTGATGTGCCAAAAGCGATTGAATTTTATTCCCGCGTTTTGGGCCTTCGCCTGTCTGATCGTTCTGGAGATGGCATTTGTTTCATGCACGGCATTCATGGCTCTGACCACCATTTGGTGGCGTTTGCCAAATCATCTGCACCAGGCTTGCACCATTGCAGTTGGGATGTGGGCAACATCAATGAAATTGGCAAGGGCGCCATGCAAATGGCGGAAAAGGGTTTCCAAAAAGGCTGGGGTGTTGGCCGCCATGTTTTAGGCTCCAACTATTTTCACTATGTCCGCGACCCTTGGGGCAGCTATTCAGAATATTCAGCCGATATTGATTATATTCCATCGACCTGCGATTGGGATGCGGGCGATTATCCGCCAGAAGATTCAATTTATCTCTGGGGGCCAGACATTCCGAAAGACTTTATCACCAATCACGAAGCGTGACACAAGGTGATCCTTTCGAGCGTGCCAATTGTTCGAGTTTTTGCATTGGTTGCTGCTGCTTCGATTGAGCTTTGTCTTGGCCCAACACGCACGCCATCTTGAACTAAGCCAGCGCTACATCATGTGCGGCATCGAACAGCGTGTGGAAGATGCGGCCTTCAAAATGTTGGATCAGCCCTTCAGTTTCGGCGCGACTTTGTTTGCGGATGTCAGACTGCAAAGCATTTTCAACGGCGGCCATGTTAAGATATTTGATCTGTAAGACCATGGCATAATGCGGTTGATCGGTGTCTGATAAATGCTGGCGCAAAACGCGCACTTCCTTGGCGCCGGGAAAGCGCGTCCACAGTGGAACCAAGCGATCCTGCACATATGCTGCAAATTGTTGCTCGCAACCGGTTTTCACTTTGCCTTCAAAAAATGCACATCCAATGAGCATCAGCAATCTCTGATAAATAGGGCGCGGGAAATATCTTCCCCGCGCCTCAGTTCATTCACATTTCTGGCTTATTTGCCCCAGATCTTGGCATAGGCTTCGCGGTAGCCATTTTGTGGATCAAAAGTGTTGCCTTTGTTGGTTTTTAAACCTTCTTCTGTTACCAATGCTGGCGATGTGACGTAGCCTGAGCACTTTTCACCAGACACAGCGCGGTTCATTTCATCGACCAATTGCCAACCTTGCAAGTTTAAAGGCTCAGCTACGGTGACTGATTGGTACTGGCCGGTGCGGATGCGCTGGAAGGCGGCTTCTGAACCATCGCCTGCTGAACCGTTGTGAGGGTTGGCTCTGCCATCCACGCCGGCTGCAGCCAAGGCTGGGCCCATGAAGTCAAAATAAAGATCGTTGATGGCCAACGAGTGAGTCCAGTCCTTGCCGTATTTTTGAAGCAAGGTGGTTGTGAGTGGGCCCATGCGGGTCGATGTTTCAGCAATCGGCGTATCCACCCATTGCAGAACTTTGCCACCGCCTGCTTCAATAATTTCCTTGAGCTTGGCGGCTTTCAGGATAGCGATTGTGTAAGTCGAGTCAGTGAAGATCACAACGCCGGGCTTGCCGCCGCCATCAGCCAAGGCCCATTCAGCCGCCTTCTTGGATACATCCATCGCATCAGTTGAAACATTGGCGAAAATGCCTCCAGGGGCATCGCAACCAATCTTGGGGCCAGAGTGCCAAGACACCATGGGGATCTTGGCAGACTTCACACCTTCAAGAGCGGCTTGTTGTTCAGCAGCGTCAAAGCCGTTGATCACAAGGCCATCCGGCTTCAAGGCCAAGGCTTGGCCCACAGCAGCCGTTCGGCCGGCAACGGAACCGGCCCCGTCAATTACCTTGACGGTCCAGCCGATCTTGGCTGCCGCTTCCTGAATGCCGTTTGACACGCCAAGAATGCCGCCGTTTTTCATATCAGCAGCCAAGACCACAATGGTTTTACCGGCAGCGGCCTTTGGGCCTGTGGTTGGACCATCAAAGGTCTCTGCAGCATAGGCTGCAAAGCTTGTACCCATGACCATAGTGCTGGCCAGCAGCATTTTCATCAGATTACGTTTCAGCATGGTTTTCCTCCCGTTGTGCTGTTTGATTATTTCGATGCGGCACCTTTTCGTCTTTGCGCATAGCCTGCGATGCCGATGGCTATCAGCAATGTCACACCGTTGAACATCGGCTCCACCCAAAATTCGCCGCCGAATTGCTGGATGCCGCTGATGCCGACGGCGAGAATGATAATGCCCACCATGGTGCCCCACACATTGACACGGCCGGGCTTGATGGTGGTTGATCCTAAAAACGCGCCCACGAGGGCTGGCAACAAATACTCAAGGCCTACACTGGCTTGGCCAATGCGCAAACGCGATGCTAGCAAAACGCCCGCCAGTGCCGTCAAAAAGCCCGAAGCCACAAATGCGCCCATCACATATTTGCGCACGGGAATGCCGTTCAAAGCGGCAGCTTTGGGGCTGGCGCCAATAGCATAGAGATAGCGCCCCATCGGGGTATATTCATAAACAACCCACATAATGAGGGCGATGACCAACACATAAAACCCGGTAATGGGCAGGCCCAACAGCATAGAAGTTGAAAGGTCGTAGAAATTTTGAGGTAACACACCAACGATCTGGCGACCCCCAGAATGCCAGAGCGCGATGGCATACAGAACCGTACCTGTTCCCAATGTGGCAATGAAACTGTCAATCTTGGCGATCTCAACCAGCAGACCGTTGATCATACCCATGAGCACGCCCAAGGCCAGAACCATCAAAACGGCCATCGGCCAAGGCAGGCCAAATTGGGTTTGCAACGATATGGCCAGGATGTGCCACAGCACGATGCCGTAACCCACAGTGAGATCGATACGGCCTGCCGACATCGGAATCATCACACCCAAAGATAGTATCAAAATGATTGCTTTGTCGGAAATGATGGAGCGCACATTGAGCAGCGTGGGGAAAGTTTGCGGCAGCAAAATCGAGAAGAACAAGATCAAGAGAACCATCAAGATCACCAACCCAAAGACGGGAATGAGGCGGCCCAGTTTCTGGCTCGCTGTCAACTCTCGCAATTCACTTCGGGTTGGTTCAAGTGCCGTGGATTGGATTGAATTGCTCATGCGGCCTCCGATGCCGAAGCGGCATGAATAAGGGCTTCAGTTGAAAGATTATCTTGTTGCAGCTCCGCCACGATGTGACCGCGCGAGAACACCAGCGCACGATTGCAGATATGTGCCACCTCTTCAAAGTCCGTGGAAACGACAATCACGGTGAGGCCTTTTTCAAGTGCTTGCACGATAAGGCGGTAAATGTCTGACTTTGCACCCACATCGACCCCTGCTGTTGGGTCTTCTGCGATCAGCACTTTGCGGCCCGTGGCCAACCAGCGCCCGACCACCACTTTTTGCTGATTGCCCCCTGAAAGTGCCTCAACCGCTAAGTGCGGATCATTGGGGCGCAGCCCCATATCTGCGCCAATAGCTCTTGCTTCTTCGGCTTCTTGGCCAGGCGACAGGAAAGACATCAGCGTGCGGCCGATGGCCAAGGGATTGATAAAGGTGTTTTCGCGCACAGATAGAGAAAGGGCCACGCTTTCTTCGGTCCGATCACGCGCGACAAGGCCGATGCCTTGTTCGAGGGCCTTTTGAGGTGACGTCAAGTTGAGTGCAACTCCTTCGAGCTTCACACTGCCCGTGCTGGCCTGTGCGCCAAACAAAGCGCGGCCCACGGCTTCATGGCCCGCACCGCGCAAGCCAACAAGGCCTAAAACTTGGCCCTTATAGGCCGAAAATGAAACGGGGCCGCCACCCGCCGTGGCAAAATTATCAACCCGCAAAGTCTCCGTGCCCTTGTTCTCGGTGGCACGAACATAGAGGTCTTTCACCTCACGGCCTACAATCATCGAAACCAATTCCGCCGGTGTCGTGTGCTTGACCTGTTGTGTGCCCACCAGCTTACCATCACGCAGCACAGCCACACGATCAGCGATCCGGAAGATTTCATCCAACCGATGTGACACGTAGATCATGCCCACACCGCGCTGGCGCAATTGGCGCAGCACTTTAAACATGCGCTCAACCTCGTCAGCGGGCAGGCTGGC
>JAGWUY010000219.1 GCA_028868255.1 Alphaproteobacteria bacterium
GGCGCATTGCGATCCCAGTACATCAGATTGTCTTTGCCAAGCCATTTGGCCTTCATCTTATAATAGCGGTGCGACAACTTCGGATATGACGCACGAACGGCCGCCACCAAAGCATCCACGACGGCGGGCTCAACTCGGTTTGACAAATGCCGTGCTTCCGCAATGTCTTTAAATCCGCGCCAACGGTCTGAAATATCCTTGTCCTTGGCGAGCGTATTGGTGATCAGCGTGAACAGCTTGATGTTCGCGCCAAAAGTCTTGGCCAAGGCTTCAGCGCCCGCCTTGCGATCAGCCTCATCAGAACTTTGCATCAGGTTCAGCGTAGGCTCAATGGTCAGCTCCTCGCCATTCACATCAAAGCGCAATGCCGCCATGGTTTCGTCAAACAGGCGATTGAACGCGCCATAGCCAGTTTGAGATTTTTCAAGGAACAACTGCTCAATCTTGTCTTCAAGCTGATAGGGCCTTTCCTTGCGCAGATTTTCGATCCAGGGGCGATAGTGCCCAAGCGCCGGCACAGCCATCAGTTTTTCAAGAGCGGCATCATCAATCTGGTTCAGTTCAAGCTCAAAGAACAAAAGCTGCGAACCAAGCTCAGTGAGCTTGGCATTCACATCGCCATAAAATTTGCCGCGTACGCTGTCAGTCGTATCACCAACATAATAAAGCTGGGCGTAAGACCCGATGCGCCCAATTAAATCTGACAACTGGTCATAGCCCAGTACCGCTTTGGCAAGCCCTGCCCCATCAAGCTCCGCCAACTTGCCCTTATAGGCAGCACCAAAAGCCGCGCCCTCTTCGGCTGCCCTAGCCAGATCAGCTTTGAAGGCGGCAGAATCAGGTGACGCATAAAGATCTGTGAGGTTCCATTCCGGGAGAGTACCGAGGGCGTCGCTGTTCTGCATAAAATATTCCTTCTGTGCGTCGATTGGCAGGATATGGCGCACGATAGCCCGAAAAACAACACTTCTTGGGGAATTCAATTGATGTGGAAAAAGCTCAGCTGTCTCCAAATGTGATAGGTTGTTAATCTGGCCTTTACCACTCAGTGTCACAATTTGCCTAACAAGCGGTCAGCTGCGGCGAGGCAGCCGCAAAACTGGCCCGTTGATTTGGTGAGCGAACAGAACAAATGACATCGAGAGTCCTGATTGTTGAAGATGAGCCAGCCCAGCGCCGCATTTTGGAAGAAATGGTCAAGCGCTTTGGGTTTGAAGCCGTAACGGTTGAAAATGGCATCAAGGGCTTGGATGTGCTTTCCGCTCAATCTGGCAGCAGCATAGGCCTTGCGATACTCGACCTGATGATGCCGGGCATGGATGGCCTAGAATTTCTGGAACGCGTACAAGCCATAAGAGGTGATTTGCCTGTCATTGTTCAAACCTCGCAAGGCTCAATCGAAACAGTCATCAAGGCCATGCGCGCCGGGGCTGATGATTTTGTGGTCAAGCCGGTTTCGCCAGAACGTTTGCGCGTGTCCATGCAAAATCTTCTCAAGGTGAATGCGCTGACTGAAGAAGTGAAACGCCTCAACAAGAAGGTTTCAGGCGCTCTCACCTTTGGTGATTTAGTGGCCTCTTCGCCCAATATGGCCAATGTGATCCGCTTGGGCAGGCGGGGCGCACAATCCAATATTCCAATCCTCATTGAGGGTGAATCCGGCGTCGGCAAGGAAATGATCGCCCGCGCTATCCAAGGCGAAAGCGACCGTGCAGGCAAAGCATTTGTCGCTGTCAATTGTGGTGCTATTCCCGAGAATCTTGTTGAGTCCACGCTTTTCGGCCATGAAAAAGGCTCTTTCACCGGGGCCAGCGCTAAACATATCGGCAAATTCCAGGAGGCCGATGGCGGCACCTTGTTCTTGGATGAAGTGGCCGATCTGCCTTTGGATATGCAAGTCAAACTCTTGCGTGCCATTCAAGAAGGCGAGGTTGACCCAGTGGGCAGCCGCAGGTCGGTCAAAGTCAATATCCGCCTGCTGTCGGCCACAAACCGCAACATGATTGACATGGTCAAAGCCGGCAAATTCCGGGAAGATTTGTATTATCGGCTGAATGTATTCCCCATTATGGTTCCGCCATTGCGGGATCGCAAAGATGACATTCCCGCTCTCGTCAACCATTTCATCACCAAGCTTGCCGCCGAAGAGGGCCGCAAAGTTCACGGCATCACCGCCCATGCCCTGAAAATGCTGCAAGCCTATGCCTGGCCCGGCAATGTGCGTCAGATTGAAAATACCGTTTTCCGCGCCATTGTGCTTTGCGAAACAGACACCCTCGACATTCAGGACTTCCCACAAATAGCCGCGTTGGTTGATGGCTTTGAAGTCAAGATTCCTGCTGCTCCAATTCCCGCCCCCCACACCTTGCGCCGCCCTGATGGCAACAATCAGGTGCGCACAAACACAAATCAGGTGAGTGATGGCAACGCCATTGGCGTTTCAATTGTGACCGACGGCGGGCATATTCGCACACTGGAAGAAGTTGAAGCAGACATGATAAAATTGGCCATGCACCGCTATCGCGGACAGATGTCTGAAGTGGCCCGCAAATTAGGCATTGGTCGTTCAACGCTGTATCGAAAAATGCGTGATCTGGGCCTCGAAGAGGCTGCAGGGTAACACTCACAATTTATTGTTGCAGATCACGCCATCGCCCATTGAATAGCCACAAACCCACGTATATTTTGCGGCAAATTTGTGGAAAACTGGGTTCAAAAACATGCGTAAGTTCACTAGTCTGGCACCTAAACTCTTGATTGGGATGGTGGTTCTGGCAGTTGGGGTAGATTCGGCCGAAGCCCAACAAAAAATCAAACAACGCCGCATTGGTTTTTTTGAAAGCCTTTTTGGTGGCAATCAATCCGCACCTAGCACTTCTGACTTCAACAACTTTGCTGACCCCAGTGCAAAACTGAGCTGGTTTGACGAGCAACGTCTGGCCAAAGCGCGCCGCGCGGCCCGCCTCGCCAATGGTGGGGGTTCTGTCGATCCGTTCGGATTTCCCATTGGCAATATCAGCAAGAACCAACAAAAAAAATTCGCGCAAGCTGATAGGTCTGAGCCTGACCCGTTGCCGGGTTTGGGCATGGGCATCGTGGCTTATGCGCCGCCACTTACATTGCCCGTCTATGACACCAGCTTTTTAGACAAAAAAGGTGAAACACCAGAGGCCGAAACAATCCGCATTGAGTTGATCAACAAGGCCACAACTATTCGCGCCGTAGACACCGAGCGCAAAGCTATCTTGGCGCAATATGGCGGCAATGGATTTAGGCCTCTTTGGACTCAAGCTGGGCACATCACGCCTCGCGCTGAAGGGATTTTGAAGCTGCTGTCTAAAGCCGATGCTGAAGGTTTCAACCCTAAGAATTATTTGCCTATTGGCATGGAAAGTTTTGACAAGGCAGATGAAAGCTTAGGCGGGGACGCCAATAAATTAGCACGATTTGATATTGCCCTGACTGCGGCGCTTCTCAAATACACCCGCCATATCTCTGGGGGACAGTTCGATCCCAACAAACTTTCCCTTTACAATGACATTAAGCCACAAGTGATTGCGGCCAATGAGGCTTTGAAAGTTCTTGCTTTCACACCATTCCCTGAAAATTACATCGCAAGCCTCGAACCCACCCACCCGCAATTTGCGATATTCAAAAAAGCTTTATCGAAAGAAAGCGTGGCCGAAAACGCCATTTCAGGCGGCCCTAATTTGAAGCCCGGCATGATGGATGAGCGCGTTCCAGCCATCCGCGAGAAACTGTTGAGCGCTGGCATTAAGTTGGCCAATACGGGCGGCACAACCGACCCCACGATATATGACAAGTCGCTGTCAAACGGTGTTCGCGCTTTGCAGAAATCAGGCAACTTGAAGGTTACGGGTGTTCTGGATGTTGCAACGCTGAGTTACCTTAACGAGGGTCGCAATGCTTTGGCCCGTAAACGCATCATCTATAATATGGAACGCCTGCGCTGGCTACCTAAGTCATTGGGCACGCGCTATGTGTTCGTTAATCAGCCTGCCTTTGAAGTGAATGTGGTTGATCGTGGTAAGACAATTTGGAATTCCAAGGTGATTGTCGGCAAGCCTATGAACCAAACGTCTTCATTCTATGATCAAATCGAAACAGTTGTTTTCAACCCGTCATGGGGCGTTCCCGCGTCCATCATCGTAAATGAGTATGGCCCAAAATCACGCAAAGATCCGGGCTATTTGGATCGCAACGGCTTTAAGGTCGTCGACTCCAAAGGTCAGCCCATCTCTTCGCGGGATATTGATTGGTACAATATTGGACAAGCCCCCAAATTCGGTGTCCAGCAACCACCTGGGTCTGACAACGCCTTAGGTGAACTCAAATTCTTGTTCCCCAATGCGCATGATATTTACATGCACGATAC
>JAGWUY010000220.1 GCA_028868255.1 Alphaproteobacteria bacterium
TTCGGCTTTCATCATCGTGCCATCTTGCATGTGCACCTGGATCGAATTGGCCCCTTCCACAACATGATTGTTGGTAACAATCAAACCCGTAGAATCAATGATAAAGCCTGATCCCATCGAATTGACAGTGCGTTCATCTGGGTTGGGCCTTGGAGCATCGTTTCCGCCTTGGTCATTGGGTTTTGCACCACCACCCTGCCCATCTTGTTGCTGCTTCTTTTTGAGGAATTGATCAAAGAAATCCTTAAATGGTGAATCGTCTGGAATCTTTGGCATATCCGGCGATGAACCATCAGCAACTTTAGACTCTATCGAAATCTCAACAACAGCCGGCAAAAGTTTTTCAGCCAAGTCTGCAACATTAGGCATGCTCTGTGCTGAAACTTGGGCACGCACCAGGTTTGGCGACAGTGCCATTGGCACCGCCGCTACCAATGCGGAAAGCGCCACCGCGCTCAAAAAAGTCTTTGCCCTAAGCCGTTGCAACATATGTCTTCTCCATTCCGAATTTAAGTCGCGCCCAAAATGGCACGCACAAGAAAAACTACACCCACCCCAACAGCCATTGCCACAACCCCCATCATACGCAGATTTTCATCTGGCAGATTGATGAGGCTGGCCATCATGCTTTTCATTTTGCGAGGAACCAAGGCATAAGTGAGGCCTTCAATCACCAACACCAAGCCAATGGCCGTCCAAAGCGAATGCATCATTGTTTTGCGGTAGGCACTTGCGATGTATCTTTCTGAGCGCCGAAATAGCGGAAGAACTCAGAATTGGGCGAGAGCACCAGGTTGGTTCCACCTTGGCCCAAGCTTTTGTCATAGGCCTGCATCGAGCGATAAAAAGCATAGAACTCTGGATCTTTGTTGAATGCAGCTGCAAAAATGCTGGCACGTTCAGCCTCGCCTTCACCGCGAATGATTTCAGATTGGCGCTTGCCTTCGGAAATGATTTCCAAAACCTTGCGATCGGCTTCAGCCATCAGTCGGGTTTTCGAAGCTTCACCTTTGCCGCGCAAATCCTGCGCTTCGGCCAAACGCTCTGATTTCATGCGGTCATAGGTGGCATCCAACACTTCTTTCATCAAATCAGTACGCCTGATGCGCACATCAACAATCTGAATACCCAGCGATTGTGCTTCATCGCGGAGTTGATCACGAATTTCAGCCATCATCACATCACGATCTTTTGAAAGCGCTGCCTCAAATGTGCGCTTGCCATAGGTCTGGCGCAATGCGGCATCAAGGCGAGTCTTAATGCGCTGTTCAGCCAAGCTGAGATCGGCACTCACCGTTTCACGGAATTTTTGAGCATCCGTCACACGCGCCAGTGTGATCGTATCCACCAGATAGCGCTGCTTGTCTGAAACCTGCACCGCCATGTTGTCTGAACTCCACATGAAAATGCGGTTCTCAATATCCACAACTTCATCGGCGATTGGCCATTTGAAATGCAAGCCGGCATTTGCAACAAAGCGGTTGACTTCACCAAAGCGCATCACCAGCGCTGTTTGTCTCTGATCGACAATGAAAAACATTTGCGACAGCAGCCACAATACAAACGCGCCGATGGCAATTGCAATGATACGAGCCATAGTCATTATTGTGTGCTCCCCTGTGTTTGTGCTGGTGCTGGTGCTGGCAAGGCCGGCAATGGCAAATAAGGCACAACGCCCTGCCCACTCTTGCCCGGATCCATGATGACTTTATTGGAATTGGCCAAAACCTTTTCCATGGTTTCAAGGAAAAGCCGCTCACGCGTCACATCTTTGGCCTTGGCATATTGCTCATAAACTGATTGAAAGCGCTGCGCCTCGCCCTTGGATTCTGCCACAGTTTTGGCTTTATAGCCTTTTGCATCTTCAACCAGCTTGGCAGCATCGCCTTCGGCATTGCGCAATTTATTGTTGGCATATTTATCAGCATCATTGATCGATTTCTGCTGGTCTTGTTTGGCGCGCTGCACATCTTCAAACGCATCAAGAACAGGTGGCGGTGGGTCAACCACTTCCAGTGCCAAACCATTGATGACCACGCCGCTATTATAGCTATCAAGTGTGCGTTGCGTAATATCTTTGACCTGGTCTTGGATCGACAAGCGCCCAGTGGTCAAAGCCACGGTGGCAGGGGTGCGGCCCACAATTTCACGCATGGCACTTTCGGCAACGGCCCGCACCAAGCGCACTTGATCGGAAACATTGAATTGATATTTTTGCGGATCGGAAATTTTCCACAAGACCTTGAACTTGATTTCGAGCATGTTTTCATCGCCCGTAAGCATCAAGCCCTCTTGATTGTCATCGCCAATTGAAATTTGCTGTTCTGCCGCCACGGGCAACAACTCCATCTTCTCAATCGGCCATGGAGCAAACTGCAAGCCCGGAGACACCGTGCGCGTGTAAGCACCAAGCCGCATCACCATACCGCGCTCGTCGGGCTGCACTTGATAAACCGATTTATAAGCCCAGAACGCCAACACAGCAGCTATCGGCAAAAGCCACGTGCCCCGCCCACCACCTTGCGGCAGAATCTGGTTAATGCTGTCTTTGCCCTTTTTGAAAAGATCATCAAATTCGGGCGGCAAACCATTGCCACCGCCGCGGTTGCCCCCACCCCAATTGGGTCCCGGCCTATTGCTCGGCTTGTCATTGCCGGGTGGTTTGCCCCATGGGCCACGGTCCACCGGCGGCTTGTCATTCTGGGGCGTGTTCTTTCCGTCGTCGTCTTTATTCCACGGCATGGTCAGTCCTTCTCAATCGTCAGAATGGCAAATCAGTTCAAAGCTTACAGCGGATATAGGTATCGTAAGTTGGAAAGTCCACCCGTTCAAACCACCTTGCGTTTCAAGATTTTAAGGCAAAAGCCGACACTGTCTTTCGGCCCGCGCTCATGTGCTTCCTGGCGCACCACGTCCCAATGCTTCGGGTCAATTGGTGGCAAAAACGTATCGCCCTCCACCACTGCATCAATCTCGGTGAGATAAATCTGATCTGCCAGAGGCCAAACTAATTTGTAAATCTCTCCTCCACCAATAACGGCAATTTCTGCTGGTTTGTGTCGGGCGGCCAAGGCCAAGGCGGCTTGCACATCCGGCACAACGTCGGCACCTTCGGCCAAAAATCCAGTTTGCCGCGTAATCACAATGTTGTGTCGCCCGACCAAAGGTTTGCGCGGCAGGCTGTCCCAGGTTTTGCGCCCCATGATCACCGGCTTGCCCATAGTAATCTGTTTGAAAAGCTTCAAATCAGACGAGACATGCCATGGCAACCCGCCATCACGGCCGATCACACCATTGCGTGAGGCCGCCACCACCACCGAAATCATGCCCGCTCAGCCAAATCAGCCAAGGCTTGGCCCGTCAGCGAGCAATAGCAATTGCCGTCTTCCACTTCCGCACCCACACGCTCGTAGAGCTTTCGAGCATTGGAATTCCACTGCATCATCAGCCAAAATACTTTGGGATATCCGCGAGATACGGCCACCTGCGCAACTGATTTAAGAAGTGCTTCCCCAACTCCCTTTCGCCGGAAATCAGGCATCACGGCAATATCTTCGAGATACATGATCTCTTTGCCATAATTGGTAGAAAAGCTGCGATGCCAAAAGGCAGAACCAGCAAAAACACCCTCACAGAAAGCCATCTGTGCGCCCACAATAGGGTTTGCGCAAAACAACGCATCTTCAAAATCCTGGGCCGTTGCTTTCACAGCATCTTTTCCGCCCCAATGAGTCTCAGCAATTTCGCGCGTTGGCCCCAAAATCAAATGCCCTTCGCCTCGGCGCACAGGCCGCAACTCGATCATGAATGTGTTCCGGCACTGAATAAAGCAATAGCACTCATGGCGTTCCAGGCCGCATGGCAGGCAATGGTCACCCAGAGACTACCAAAGCGCAGCAACAACAAACCCAAGAATATACCCATCAGGAATAGCATGCCTATGGTCAGCCAAGGTGCAGCCGCTGCATGGGCAAAGGCCCACAAGGCCGCCGTAATCAACACGGCACCCGTGCGCCCCAGCGGTGAAGCCACAAGGCCGGAAAACAGCGCCCCACGAAACAACACTTCCTCGGTCAAAGGTGCGCCCAAAACGACGCTGGGCAGCGATAGCGCAAAAAGCAAAGGATCCTTTGCCATGGCGGCTATGGTTTTTTCAACCGCCCCGGCCTTGCTCGAATCACCGGAAACGCCCTGGCCAGTCGGCGAATAGATTGCGGGGTCAATGCCCAACAGCGCAGTGAGGCCTGAGAAAATCAGAGTCATACCGATCGCAAAACTTGCTAGAATGAGAAGCCACCCCAACCATCCGAGTCTGGGAACTCTCATAGGCAATCGCCCCGCCCCATGCGGCAACCCTAATTTTGAGGCATACCATGTCAGCGCC
>JAGWUY010000025.1 GCA_028868255.1 Alphaproteobacteria bacterium
CGGCACTTACACTGATGCCGCACTGATTGATCAGGCTCGCCACAAAATTCTCTCATCGGCCAAATCGCTGACCACCAAGGGTGATCTTGCGCTGGGGGTGAGTGCTGCCATGCGTGCGGCTCTCGCTGAGGCTGCACAAGCCATAGATGCCAAATTGATTAAGCTCGTTTCGGTTTCAACCACGTTGGCCACAAATGCCGTAGTGGAAGGCCATGGAAGTGCTGTGGCGGTAATTCTGGTGGGCTTTGACGATGGAATGGTGGAAAAAACTGGCATAGCCAAAGCTTTCGCTGGCATGCCCATTGTTCGCGCCGCAGGTGGGCATGATCACAATGGTGACGAGCGCGCGAAACTCGATATTCCGGCACTTGAGGCCGCAATCTTGGCTGTTACGAAAGATGTGACAGCATTTGCTGTGGCCTCTACATTCGCTGTCCGTAACCCTTCGCATGAAAACAAGATCCGTGAGATTATTCAAAGGCTGACAGAAAAACCAACCACGCTTTCCAGCGAAATTGCTACAGCGCTGGATGCGCCGCGCCGCGCTTTGACTGCGGTTTTGAATGCACGGCTGATTTCACGCATCACACAATTGGTGAAGGCCGTGCGCCGCTCCATGACTGAGTTGGGCATTGATTGCCCATTGATGATTGTCAAGGGGGATGGCAGCCTGGCGAATGCTGATCTCGTGGCAGAAAGACCAATCGAAACAGTGCTGTCAGGCCCCGCGGCCAGTGTGATTGGGGCGAAGTGGCTTTCGGGCCTTGAAGATTTCATCATGTCTGACATGGGCGGCACGACCACTGACATTGGTGTTCTGGAAAAGGGTCAGCCGCGCGTGGCTGAAAGTGGGGCCGAGGTTGGCGGCTGGCGCACCATGGTGCGGGCCATTGATGTGAAAACCATCGGCCTTGGCGGCGACAGTGAAGTTCATTTGGGGTTGAATGGTGACATCACGGTTGGGCCGCAAAGGGCGGTGCCGATTTCGTTGATTGGCCAGCGCTACCCCGAAGTCATCACCATGTTGGAAGGTCAGCTTGCAGAAACGGATGGGGGCTCGCTGAATGGGCGCTTCGTGCTGCTGCCTTTTGGTGCGCAGAATGCGGCTGAGATTGCCGGGCTTTCACCGCGTGAAGCCGAGATGTTTGCCCAGATTACGGAGCGTCCGCAATCCTGCCGCAAGCTGGCGGCATCATCAGCCGGGCAGCGCGCGGTTGCGGTGCTGCGCAAGAAGGGGCTTGTTCAATATGCTGCATTCACGCCTTCTGATGCGGCGCATGTTTTGAATATGCAGGATAACTGGTCGCGCGATGCGGCGGTTTTGGCGGGGCGGTTGCTGTGCCGTTTCCGCGATATGAAACACCCTGATGATGACCGGCTGGCAGAATTCTGTCGTGCCATTTGGCACCGCACGGTAGCCGATACAGCGCGGGTGATTTTGCAGGCCAGTTTTGATCAACCGATCACGCCCACGCGCCTGCTGGATGCTGTATGCGAAGGCAAAGAACAGTTGGGTCTTGTTAAAGTTTCGCTTTCGCCACAGGTGCCTATTGTCGCTGTTGGTGGCCCAGTTCAGGTTTACTACCCTGAAGTGGGGCGCAGGCTGGGCACCGAGATTGTGTTCACGCCGCATTGTGATGTGGCCAATGCCGTGGGGGCCGCTGCAGGGCTGGTGGCGCACCGGGCTGTGGTCAATATTGAAGGTGACGGCAATGGCGTATTCCGCATTACGGGGGCAGGGCTTGGCGAGATGGTCACATCAGGTGCTACGGCCATAGCATTGGCCACAGCACGGGCTGAGGCTGCAGCGCTGGGCTTGGCCACAGCGGCGGGGGCACAAGATCCTAAGGTTGTCGTTTCCATCTCGCGCCATTTCATGCCTGAAGCGCGCAATGATGATGGGTTGTTGACTGCTGTTGTGAGCGCTGAGGCTGTGGGCAGGCCGCATCAGTAGCCCAGAAATTCATACCTCATTAACCAAACAGGAACTGTTTCGATCTAGTTACGGTTAAGGCTTGCTTTGTTATTTTTTAAGCAAGACCCCGTTAACCGTGCAGCCGATAAAACGGCTGCGCAGGACTGAGGAGAGTTGCAGCGCCATGACGACACCAAATTTCAAAGGTTGGGATGATTTGGGAGCAGGAAAGCCCGTTTGGCGTGTTGAGCGGCCAGTGGCACCCCCGGCCAATGCCATGCCGTTTTTTCCTGACCAAAATGGCGGGGTTTATGAAAAGCTTTTGGCCAATTTGCCCGTGATGCTGCATTGCATGGATGGTTCAGGCCGTATGATCTCAGCCAATGCCGCCTGGTGCGAGGCTTTGGGCTATGCGCCACAAGATGTGGTGGGGCGCAGCTTTAGCGAGTTTTTGCCTCTGGAATCACGCAGCCGGCTGGTGACGGAGATCTATCCGAAGTTTTTGGTGTCCTCGACCTATCGCAATGCCGAATTGTTGATCCACCGCAAGGATGGCTCATTGGCCACTATCGTTATGTCGATGACGGCCTATCGCGGTGATAAAGGCCGGTTGGAGCGTTCAGTGTGTTCACTGGAAGACATTACCGAAAAAAAGATTGCGCAGATTGCCACGCATCGCGGGGATCCACGTTTCCGCAATGCGTTTGACAATGCAGCTTATGGCATTGCTGTGGTTTCACCTGTTGGCCAGATTGAAGCGGCCAACCCGGCACTGACCCGATTCCTGAACCGAGCAGATTTGGCCACGGCCACTTATGGGTTTGAAGAACTTCTACATAAGGATGACCGCGGCGCATTCCTCAATGGCATGCGTCAATTGTTGACGGGTGAAGTGCCGATGCTGCAGCAGGACCTGCGCTATTATAATGGTGAAGGCAAAGTGGTGAGTGGAGCAACGGCGATCACACTCGTGCGCAATGAGAAGGGCGAGACAGAACAGCTGATTGTGCAAATTTCAGAAGGCGGCAACACCAAGGTGGCGGATGAGCGCCTGATGAAAGCGCAAAAGATGGAAGCCATTGGTCAGCTGACTGGCGGCCTTGCGCATGACTTCAACAACCTTCTCACTGTGATTGCCGGCAATCTGGAATTGCTGGGTGGCAAGCTGGATCATGACGAAAAGAGCGCCAAGCGCGTAGCGGAAGCTGTGGATGCAGCCCGCAAGGGTTCAGCCCTCACGCGGCAGCTTTTGGCCATTGCCAAGAAGCAGGATCTGGAACCACGCGATGTAGGTGTGAACGGCCTGGTGCAGGGCATGGCCCCGCTGGTGGAGCGCACCATTGGCGAACATATTGAATTGCGGGTTGACGTGATGGCGGGCGACCCCCATTGCCTGATCGACCCATCGCAACTGGAATCCGCTGTTCTCAACCTTGCCATCAATGCGCGCGATGCCATGGGCAATTCCGGCAAGTTGACGATTGAAACACAGGCCGCACATCTTGACCAATTCTATGCGGATAAAAACCCGGGCGTGACACCGGGCGAATATGTCATGATTGCGGTTTCGGATAATGGTAGCGGCATGTCAGCCGAACTGCTCGAAAAAGTGTTCCAACCCTTCTTCACCACAAAACCTGCCGGGCAGGGCACAGGCCTTGGGCTTTCCATGGTTTATGGCTTCATCAAGCAATCAGGCGGCCACATTAGCGTTTACAGCGAAGTCGGCCACGGCACATCCGTGAAGATGTATCTTCCTCGCCGCGCCGTTTCATCTGGTGTGCATCAGCCCTTGGTGAGTAAGATTGCGGATTCAATTGTCCTGCCGAAACAAATTGCCCCAGTTGCAGTTGAACCTGAAGCACCAGTAGTTGCGCCACGCAAGAAGAAGATTTTGGTGGTAGAAGATCAAGAGGCAGTGCGGGCCGTGGCCTGCGGTTTCCTGGAAGATTTTGGCTATGATGTGATTGAAGCGGGCGATGGATTTCAAGCTTTGGCGCAATTGCAGGAAAATGATGACATTGATCTGATGTTTACTGATGTGGTGATGCCGGGGGGCATGAACGGTTTTGATTTGGCGCAAGCGGCTCAAAGTTTGAAGCCCCATCTCAAGATCGTTCACACATCTGGCTATCCCAAAGGTGCCATGGTGCACCAGGATGAACCGCGCTTCAAAAACGGTTTTATCATTATGAAACCCTATCGTCGCGAAGAGCTGCAGAAGATTATTCAAGACGCGCTGGAATTGCAGTGAGCAGACAACTCTTGGCAGGCGAACAACTGCAATCTTTTAGACGCTTGTCGAAAAGCGCATTGTAGATTTTTGTAATTTTGATGTTGCGAGCATCTGCATGCTTTGGATTGAGCAAGATGTTGAAAGTTTCTGGTGTAATCACTGAAGGTACCCTTAGTAGAGTGGTATGACTTTGGTTTAGCCAATGGTCGCCTATCTGGCGGCTAATGACAACATCTTGCGCCCGATTTGATACAGGTAGCTTCGCTTTTGTTACGCGCAGATCTTCTGACGTGCTATTGTACGGGCAGGCAGGATATAGGTTGATATTTCTTCGGCACTGAAACCAGGTTGAAAGTTCGTGTTGAGCAAATCGTTGGTAAGATGTGTCTCTTGCCCCGAGAGCGTGCTATTCTCCGCAGCTATTCAAACTCGAGATAAGCCAATTTCCGCTTTTTTCCTATTCAATCTGGTTTCGTAACCCAGCACACTTGCTGCAATCTGCTTGGTACGTTTTCCGAAACAGCACGAGGTGATTTCGTGCCAAGCGCTGTTTTTTGCTGTGCCAGTTTGTGTTCGATAAGTGCGATGTGGCATGTACGCAGGCCGAATTCAAGATTCGACGTCAACTGATTTACTTTCCTTGTCTTCCTCACTAGAACCGCGAACACAACAACGCACTGGGTTATTCATGGCACGCCAATTTATCTATCACATGCAGGGACTTTCTAAGACTTACACTTCTGGCAAAAAGGTTTTGGACAATGTGCATTTGTCATTTTACCCCGATGCCAAAATTGGTGTGCTGGGCCCCAACGGTTCTGGCAAGTCCACGTTGCTGCGCATCATGGCGGGCTTGGACAAGGAATATAATGGCGAAGCCTGGCTGGCTGATGGCGCAACCCTTGGCTATCTGGAACAAGAGCCGGTGCTGGATGCCACGAAAGATGTGATGGGCAATGTGATGGAAGGGGTGGCCGCAAAGAAGGCCATTCTGGATGAGTATAACGCGCTTATGATGGATTATAATGATGAAAACGCGGAGAAAGCCTCGAAGCTGCAAGATGTGATTGACGCCCAAAACCTGTGGGATTTAGAATCGCAGGTTGAACAGGCGATGTCAGCGCTTGCGTGCCCGCCCGGCGATGCTTCAGTTGAAAATCTTTCGGGCGGTGAAAAGCGCCGCATTGCTTTGACGCGCCTGTTGTTGGCCAAGCCTGATCTCATCCTGCTCGACGAACCGACCAACCATTTGGATGCTGAGTCCGTCAATTGGCTGGAGCATCATTTGCGCGATTACCCCGGCGCCATTCTGATCGTCACCCATGATCGTTATTTCCTCGACAATGTGACGGGCTGGATTTTGGAACTCGATCGCGGCCGTGGCATTCCTTATGAGGGCAACTATTCTGCCTATCTGGGCCAGAAGGCCAAGCGCTTTGCGCAAGAAGCCTCCGAAGATGCGGCACGCGGCAAGGCGTTGCAGCGCGAACAGGAATGGATTGGCGCAAGCCCCAAGGCGCGTCAGGCCAAGTCCAAGGCGCGTATCAAGGCTTATGATGAGCTGCTGAAGATCAATGAAGCGCGCATGCAATCGCACACTGCGCAGATCATGATTCCTTCCGGCGAGCGCCTGGGGGATAATGTGATCGATGTTGAAGGCATTTCCAAGTCCTATGGCGACCGGATGCTGATTGATAACCTCACCTTCAAGCTGCCACCGGGCGGCATTGTGGGCATCATCGGGCCCAACGGCGCGGGCAAGACCACCTTGTTCCGGATGCTGACGGGGCAGGAGCAGCCGGATTCTGGTTCGATCAAGATCGGCGAGACGGTTCATTTGGGTTATGTGGATCAGGGGCGTGACCGCCTCGACCCGAACAAGACCGTGTGGCAGGAAATTTCTGGCGGCAATGATGTGATTTATCTGGGCAAGCGCGAAATGAACAGCCGCGCCTATGTGGGCGCCTTCAACTTCAAGGGTGGCGACCAGCAGCAGAAAGTGGGCACACTTTCAGGCGGGCAACGCAACCGCGTGCACCTGGCAACCATGCTGAAATCCGGCGCCAACGTGTTGCTGCTCGACGAACCGACCAATGATCTCGACACCGAAACCCTGGCCGCGCTGGAAGAAGCGCTGGAAGATTTTGCCGGCTGCGCCGTGGTGATCAGCCATGACCGCATGTTCCTCGACCGCTTGGCCACGCATATTCTGGCCTTTGAAGGCGACAGCCATGTGGAGTGGTTTGAAGGCAACTTCCAAGATTATGAAGAAGATAAAAAGCGCCGCCTGGGCGAAGACAGCGTGATGCCAAAGCGGATTAAATATAAGCAGTTTGCAAGGTAACGTGGATTGAAATCGGATTAAAATCGTGTTATTTTACGATTTAGGAGATTTCAACATGTTACTCAGCAACGCAAGGCAGGCTATTTCGGCCACTGATCTTCAAAAGAAGACCCGTGAATTGCTTGATCGGATTTCATCTGGTGAGGAAGACCATTTTGTTGTCATGCGCGATAACCGCCCAACCGCAGTGATGATGGCAACAGCGCGCTATGAAGCTTTGATGGATGAAATTGCTGATCTACAGATTGAGGCACGCGCAATTTCAAGGCTTTCAACTCCCGAAGAGGAATACATCTCTTTTGAAGACATTAAGGCTTTTGTTGATAGGCTTTGATTTATGGTTTGGCGAATAACTCTCCACCCTAGTGTCAATGACGACCTTTTGGAACTGGGTCGTACCTTGGCGGCCAATATCATTAAAGTCATTGAGCAGCGCATTGAAAACGGTGAGCCCGATAAGTCAGGCAAGCCCCTTCATGGAATATTGGCAGGCTATCGCCGTTTGCGCACGGGAGATATGCGCATTGTTTATCGCGTCGATAAAGGCAAAATCGAAATCCTCATCATCGCAGTGGGTATGCGCAGAGATGATGAAATTTATGAGAAGGCTGGGAAACGGCTGAGGTGAGGCTTCCTAATTCCCCAGCCAGCTCAGCAATGCGCCTACATCGCCATTGTTATTTCTGATCACGCCCACAAATTTGCTGCGCAAGGTTTGGGCCAGCCAGATGCCGGAGACGCTGACATCTTCGATGCGCTTGCCTCCGCCGCGCAGGCGGAAGGTGAGGGATTGGCCTGTTGAGAGTTTTGCGCCGATGACGTTGCCATTACAGCTGGTGATAACGATACTATTGCCACTAAATTTGCTGGCATATTGGAACATGAATTGACCCATAAATTTCTTAGTGAGGTTTACATACTCACCCTCTCGGCCTTTGGGCAAATCAGCGCGGTAAGGGCCAAGTGCAAAAATGGCGATGGAATTTAAATCAGCAAACCGCGATGCTGCGCTGGTAAATGCACCGGGAGAGCCTGCACGCGATGCGCTCATAAAAGCTGCTCCGGCTGACTGTATGAAAGCATCAGCGGGGCAGGTATTGGCTTTAGCTTTTGCCTCACTGGCAACGACAAATGCAGTCGTAATCCAGAGCGCACTTAGAATTTTTTTCATGTCGTTTCCCACCAGTTCAAAACTCAAATTGGCCGATTTCGGCGGTTAAGCCTTCGGCTCTTAGTCTTGGTTTGCCTGTTTCCAGCCTTTGACGCGGCCTTGTCGCAGGTGCAGATTCTTCACATCACCCTGAATATCACTTGGCAACGCCAGCGCATAGGTGCGCTTGCGCAATTCAGCAATCATTTCATCGCGGTCGGTTAAATGCTCGATTTCGCTGAAGGGAATAGGTGTGCCCACGCGCACAGGCAATTCCGTTCCGATGCGGCGCGCCGTTTCGCGGAACACCAGTGACAGGCGCAGGGTGAGGCTCATATGGCTGGCCAACTGAAACAGGCGGCTGTTTTGGCCTGTAAAGAATACCGGTACCACTGTGGCTTTCGACATGCGGATGAGCTTGGCGGTGAATGGGGCCCATGGCAGATCAACCGCCTGACCTTTGTGGGGGCGTTCTGATGTGGAAACACCACCGCCCGGGAAAATGCCCACGGCGTGGCCCTGTTTCAGCCAAGCCTGAGCCTGGAGCCGGGAATTAACGTTGGTTTCGCGCGCTTCACGCGTGGGGGCAAAGGCAACCGGCAGCAGATGTTGGGTTGCTTCTGGTGCTTGACATAGCACATCATTGGCCAAGACTTTGGTGTCTGGGCGTACTTGCAAGGCAAGCCAGGTGAGGGTGATGCCATCCAGCACGCCGTAAGGGTGGTTTGAAATAAAAACAACAGGGCCAGTTTGTGGAACCTGCGCCAGCGTTTTGCTTTCGTAGTTCACATTGATACGCAGCAGGCGCATGGCGCTGTCAAAAAAACCATCGCCGCGTTTCAGATTTTCCTGGTGGGTGATGTAGAGCTTCTTGAGTTTGCGCTGGCCCCCGAGTTTTTCGATAGCTTGGATCACGGCACGCTGGAGCAATGGTTGATCTGCCGTTGAATACGAAAAGCGTACTTTGGCCTTTGCTGGGCTTTTGGCTGGAGCCTGCACCATTGCAGTGTTGATCCCTGGTTCTAATTGCGGCAGATGATTAGCAGTAACTATAGACGCTATTCTGCTTAACCCAAAGGACAAGTTCATGATTACCCTCTATGCCCGCGCGGGCTCTGGTTCGGCTGTGGTGGAAGCAGTGTTGGAAGAATGCAACATCGCCCACAACCGTGTTGAAATTCCGCGCCATGGAGCTGATTTTGAAGCTTATCTCATGGTCAATCCGCGCGGAGAAGTGCCGAGTTTGCGGCTTTCTGATCACAGTTTAATGACGGAAAGTGCAGCCATGGTGATCTATCTGTCGGATCTTTATCCACAATCAAAATTGGCTCCACCGATTGCAGCGCCAGAGCGACCGCAATATTTGCGCTGGATGCTGTATTTTGCCAGTAGCGTTTATCTGGCCAATCTGCGGTTTTATTACCCAGCGCGACATTCGATTGACCCAGCAGCGGAAGTAGGCATAAAGGCAAAATCCATCGTCGATTTGGATCGTGATTTTACAATATTTGCCAATGCTTTAGGGCAGAGTTCTTATATTTTGGGTGAAATATTTAGCGCGGTTGACATTTATGCCGCAATGCTGGTGAGTTGGGCCCCAGATATTGAGGCTATTTTTGCTCGCCACCCCAACATGCGTGCCTATTACGCCCGTGTCACAACAAGGCCAAGTGTCGCCATAGTGTGGGCCGCAAACGGTTTGCCGCTTTTATGAGTGACGCCAGCCGCGGATTGTTTTGGGGTTTTTTGGGGGTGGCGATTTTTTCGCTAACATTGCCTTTCACCCATTTGGCAGTGCGAGAGTTTGATCCGCTTTTCATCAGCCTTGGCCGAACGGTGGTGGCCGCTATGGCAGGTGGCGCCATACTTTTGATCACGCGTCAACCTTGGCCGGACAGCCAAGATTTCAAAATTCTGATTGTCGTTGGCTTGGGGGTGATTCTGGGTTTTCCAGTTTTGTCTTCGCTGGCCATGCGCACCGCACCAGCTTCACATGGCAGCGTGGTGCTGGGGCTTTTGCCGTTAGGCACTGCCTTTATGAGCACAATCTTTGCTGGTGAAAAACCATCACCTCAGTTTTGGCTTTGGAGTTTGCTCGGCTCTTCAACGATTGTTGTTTACGCATTGTGGGAAGGCGGGCTGGAATTTCACAGTGCTGACGTGCTGTTGGTTTTGGCCGTGATTACGGCATCCATGGGCTATGCCGCTGGCGGCGCACTGTCACGCAAACTGGGCGGGTGGCAAGTGATTTGCTGGGCCTTGCTGCTTTATCTCCCGATCACATTGCCGCTGGCTTATGGATTTTCAAGCCAAGTGACAGGGGACGAATCTTTGCGGGCATGGGCATGTTTTGGCTATCTTGCGCTGATGAGTCAGCTCGTGGGTTTTTTTGCGTGGAACAAGGGGCTGGCCGTGGGTGGTGTGGCGCGCGTGGGGCAGGTGCAGCTGTTGCAAAGCTTTATGACACAAGTTGGCGCATGGGCCTTAACCGGTGAGGCCTTGACCCTGCGTTCACTGGGTTTTGCGGGTCTGGTGGTGGTTTGTGTTTGGTTCGGCAGGCGTGCGCAAGTGGCGAAAGCCTAATTTCATCGGCAATAAGGCCCGCCGCCGCGTTCGCGCTGCAAATCAAGGTGAAAGTGGTCGCGGTGCTCAATGTCTGCGCCGGGCCCTAAAACGGTGTGGAAGGGGCCGCAAGCTTCGGAACGAATGGCGCGCAGAAAGGTGCGGTTATCGGCGGGCCCGGAATACCAATCGCGCTCCACATTGATTTCGCGCCCGTCCTGCAAAGTAAAGCCTGCAATATCAATGGCATTGGCCATACCATGTTCAGAGAGTTTTGCACCGCTCTTGCCGTTGCGTGGGCGGCAAGAATAGGATGCCACTACCTTGAAGCTGGCAATTTTTTGGCCATAGATTGCTTTAGCGCGGGGCTGCACGGTTCCTGCAATCCATTCGGCCAAAGTGTCGGCCAGCTCACACCGGATCAATGCGGGTTGGCTGAAGCTGATGCCTGATACATCATAAACACGATAAGCGCGACGGGCACCACAACCGCTGGGGTCAGTAAAATCGGCAACAGGTTCAGCGCGGCCCAAACTTTGAGGATCAACACTGCAATTGCTGACAGGCGTTGCCACACCTTCGGTGCGGAAGTAGGGTTTTTCAACACCTGTTGAACAAGCAGACAGGAAGGCCGCGAAGGTGAGGGCCGTAGCAAAACTGAGATTCAGACGTTGACCCATGAGCCAATCCTTTCGGAGTTGCAATTTGGGCTGGGAAGGTTAACGAAGTCTGATCAAGCCCTAACGACGGTTGAGCGCGGCGATCAGAACTTTGACGTTGCCGTTGTTTTTGCGCAGGAATTGAGTGAAGTCATTGCGCTCCCAATAGGTGAGAGAAATGCCAAGCATTTTGACATCTGACACCTTATAAGTGCCGCCCGTCCATGTGAGATGCCAAGAAACGCTATAATCTTGTCCTGACATCAAATAAACTCTTGAAGCCACGAAAATATCTTTGTTTTCGGCTACGGTCGCTTCTCCCATTTCGAATTTGGCGATTGGGTATTTTTGCGATTGTTCGGCAAAGTATTGCGAAATAAAGTTGGCTACTCCGCGCTGATATTCAGCTTGCGAGCCTGCTGGGACTTTATATTCGCCTAACAAATAATTTGAAATACCCGGCACATCAGCATAGCGCTGTATCACACGCATGAAGGCCGACGTCGTGCCTTGACGATGTGCATGCAGCAAATCTTTGCCGACCTGGTTCATAAATGTCACTGATGGGTGTACGCCCGCCAAGGCAGGCTTGGCCAAAGCAAAGGGCAGGAGGGCTATGAATGTGCGACGTGAAATCATGATTCGTACTTAGCAGACCCTGTGATGGTCGAACATGGTTAATGAATGGTGAATACTAAATCGCCCTTACCAAGATTCAGCTTCTCGAAGCTTGGCATAGAGCGCTTGGAAGTTACCATTTGAAGCTCTCAGCGTATCACTAAAAAGCTTCTTCATTGCGATCGTCAACCACACGCCTTTGATGTTCAAATCCGACACGCGGAAGCCATCGCCCTGCTTTACCACGCGCCAGCGCATTTTTTCGCCGCCAAGACCGCCGTTGTCGATGCTGGTATCAACTGTGATGAATTTGCCTTGTTGGTCAGACCCGCCGACCTTCAATGCCTGACCCTTAAAGTCATCGACATACCATACGAAAAGTGCCGCAGCATAATTGGCTACCAGATCGTAGAACATGGCTTTATCAGTTGCCGGTAAATCTTTTTGGTGTAAACCTAATGCAAATGCGGCCACATTCGGAATATTGATATAGCGCGTCATTAGTGCAGCAAAGCGTTTCTGCAAGGCTTTATCGCCGCGTCTTCCTCCATTGGCTAGGGCAATAACTTCCATTCCCAATGTGGAAACATAGGATTCTGCCGCAGCGTCTGCCATAGCAGGCAAAGCCAAGACCAGCGAACTGGTGCCCAATACGAAACCCAGTGTGAATTTGCGACGAGTAATCTTCGGAAACATGGATGCCTCTGTAAATTTATGCCCCGCTAGGACGGTTTGCTGTTTCTTGGAAACATTAAAATCATCCTAAGTTTTTGAGTCGATCAACTGTTCTGTCTTTTGACCGAGTGGCGTTTCGGAGAAACACGGTTCACCTGTCAAAAGTTATTCTATTCTGAGGGTTGCCCGACTTCTCTTGCGGAATTAAGGCAATAAGCCTTTCCCGCAGAAAAAATCAAGAATTTCAGTAATAATTGCAAATTACGACCAGTTTTTGCAGAAAACCGAATAGCATTTGCAATCTATATAAAGATATGTTTATATAGCCTGTAAAGGTGAGACATGGAAGAACTTTTGGCCGGATTGAAAGCAGTGGCGGAAACTACGCGAATCCGGATCTTGTTTGCACTCTCTCATGGCGAATTGAACGTGACGGAACTGACTTTTATTTTGCAGCAAAGCCAGCCACGCGTTAGCCGCCATTTAAAATTGATGGCTGAAGCGGGCCTGATTTCGCGCCACAAGGAAGGCAATTGGGTTTTGTTTCGCTTGCGTGATGGGGGGCGTAGCGGTGCGTTGGCCCGGTCGCTGGTTGATATGTTGCCTGCCAGTGATGGGTTTTTGGCTGGCGACCTGACGAGGCTAGACGACATTCGCCAGCAACGGCAAGACAAGGCAGCCGCCTATTTCAGCACCAATGCCGCTGATTGGGCCAAGCTGCGCTCGCTTCACGTGAACGAGGCCGAAGTTGAGCAGGCCATGCTTGCGTTGCTGGGGCCGCAGCATTTCAAAAACTGTGTAGACTTGGGCACGGGCACCGGGCGAATTTTGGAGTTGCTGCACGGGCGCACCGACCATGTGTTTGGACTTGATATGAGCCGCGATATGTTAGCCATCGCACGCGCCAATCTGGAAAAAAACAATCAGCGCAATGCCCAAGTGCGGCAGGCCAACATTTATGAATTGCCCTTGGCAGATGGTTTTGCAGATCTTGTGACCATCCATCAGGTATTGCATTTTCTGGATGATCCACAACGCGCGCTCACCGAAGCCGCGCGCATTATGTGTCCTGGTGGCAAATTGCTGGTGGTTGATTTTGCGCCCCATGACTTTGACGAATTGCGCGACCAACATGCCCACCGCCGCCTTGGCATTGCGAGTGAGCATATGAGTGTTTGGCTGGCACGGGCAGGGTTGCAGCTGTTGCGCCATGATGTTTTGCCACCACCTTGGATCAATGCGCGCATGGGGCTGACTGTTTCGCTGTGGTTTGCCGAACGTGCACTTATCGCAACACCCAGAAATGTCCCGCACTTGATTTTGGGGAAAAAACAAGCATGAGCAATAAACTTTCAATTTCATTTGAGTTTTTTCCGCCCAAGGCGGGGGATGCGGAAGTGGCCTTTTGGCAGGCGCTGCGGCGGCTGGAAGGGGTTAAGCCTAGCTTCGTTTCTGTTACTTACGGGGCTGGTGGCACTACGCGTGATCGCACACTTAACACAGTTTCGCGCATCGTTAACGAAACCAGCCTTGCACCTGCTGCACATCTTACCTGTGTTGGCGCTTCCAAAGATGAAGTTAATGCCGTCATCCGAGATTTTTGGAAGGCGGGCGTGCGCCATATTTTGGCCTTGCGTGGCGACCCGCCATCTGGCGTTGGTACGCGCTTTAACCCACACCCAGATGGTTATCGCAATGCGGCTGATCTTGTGCGCGGCATTCGCGAGATCGCAAATTTCCAAGTTTCTGTTTCGGCCTACCCGGAAAAGCACCCCGAATCTGTTTCAATTGAAGAAGATTTGGCTTTCATGGCTGACAAGGCTGACCACGGGGCAACGCACGCCATCACACAGTTTTTTTTCCACAATGCATTTTTCCTGCGGTTAAGAGACCGGATCGCGGCGCGCGGAATTAATATCAAACTGCTACCGGGTATTTTGCCAATTACCAACTTTGCCAGAGCACAAGAATTTGCTGCCAAATGCGGGGCGCATATTCCACCGGCCATGACTGCGCGTTTTGCAGGTTTGGACAATGATCCCGAAACCCGAAATCTGGTGGCGGCCATGGTAGCGGCAGAACAGGTGCAAGCTTTACAACGCGAGGGCGTTGATGCGTTCCATTTTTATACATTGAACCGTGCTGATCTGGTCTATCCGATTTGTCGTTTGTTGGGACAGGGTGCACCGTTGGCGGAAGCGGCGGCATAGCGCGTTGACCAGCCTTGGTTGTGGGCGTAACCTGCCGTTGCGGGTGGCTTTTACAAAGGAGCTTTCTTTATGAAAAGATCGACAAAGTTAAGCTTGGCAACGGCCTTATTTTTGGCGTTTAGCGCAGGTGCCGTAACATCACCTGCACAAGCTGATATCTATTTCGGCTTTCGTTCCGGTTATGGGTTCCATCACCAACGCCCGCGCTGGGGCATGCGGCACTGCAATTGGGTGCCCTACAAGATCAAAGTATGGCGCAAAGGCCATTGGGTTTGGGTGTGGAAAACGCGACGCGCTTGCTGGTGAAATGTTGCGCGGATGCGTAGCGCTTTGGCCGCCCTTGCAAAAACAGGGGCGGCGGGGCATATGGGTGGCCATGGAACAAGATATTATTCGCCCTGAGAAAACCACGAAATCAGCCGGCCAGGCTTTTAGCCCATTTGGGTGTTTCCTTGCCGCTTCTGGCGTAACTCTGCTGACGTTTTGTTTGGTGGGGGCGGCAGCTGCAGCGTCGGCATGGGCCGTAGCCAGATTGATCGGTCTGCCAGATATAATGCTTTATGCCATGCTCGTGGTTGTGATGATCCCCGTGATTTGTGTAACGATTTGGACGGCGGGGCGCGCTTGGCATGTGGAGCGGCGTTTGGCCCAAGGTCTTGATATCGATACACCAATATTTAAGCTTGGCTATTATTTGCGTAAGTCGTCCTGACGCCCTTCCCCCGTGCCAATTATCCGCTAAAGTTATTATATGACTGTTTGGGCTCGCATTACAGAAACTGTGTCTGGCATTGGCGATTCGATTTCGCATTTGATCGGATTTGGACACGACACGCCGCCGGAAAAAACTATGGCCTTCACCGTGGGCATGATTGCGCTTGGGGCCAAAATGGCCAAGGCAGACGGCGTAGTAACAGAGGCAGAGGTAAAAGCCTTTTCAGACGTGTTTCACGTGCCATTGAAAGATCAGCCCGCAGTTGAACGCGTGTTCAATTTGGCAAAACAAGATGTCGCCGGGTTTGAATCCTATGCTGGGCAAGTGGCTAAATTATTCACGCCCAAGTCATCAGTTCTCGAAAGTGTTTTGGACGGTTTATTTCACATTGCAAAGGCTGATGGTGTGATTCACCAAGAAGAATTGCTTTACTTGCAAAGTGTTGCAGAGATTTTCGGTTTCGTAAATGGTGATTTTGCGCGCATCCGCTCGCGCCATGTATCGTTGCGCGATGACCCTTATGAAATATTAGGCCTGACGCCTGGAGTCAGTTTGCCTGACATCAAGAAGCGTTACAAAACTCTGGTGCGTGAACTACACCCTGACAAGCAAATTGCAGCAGGTGTGCCACCTGAAATGGTGAAGTTGGCCACAGACCGACTTTCCAAGATTAACAATGCCTATGGCGCGCTGGAAAAGGAATTGGCTTAGGTGATAGGCACGCCTTTGCCTCACCGTATGCAGCTGTCACCCAATTTTGGACAGAGGCGCATAGGATCCAATATTGACATCATCATCTTGCACTATACCGGTATGAGTGATGGTCAAAAAGCTTGTGACTGGCTGTGCAACCCAGAATCGCAAGTCTCCTCGCACTATTTGATTAATGATGATGGCACTTTGGTGCAGATGGTGGACGAAACGGCGCGCGCTTGGCATGCTGGTGTTTCAAGCTGGCATGGTGTGGAAGACATCAATTCTACTTCTATCGGCATTGAAATTCAAAACCCCGGTCACAGCATGGGCTATCCCGAATTTCCACTGGTGCAGATGGAGGCTGTGGCGGCCTTATGCGCTGATCTTTTGAAACGGTATAATATTAAGCCGCGCAATATTTTGGCGCACTCTGATATTGCGCCAGGGCGCAAAATTGACCCCGGCGAGAAATTTGATTGGTTTTTTTTGCATCAGCGTGGCATTGGCCATTGGGTTGCGCCTGAGCCATTGCTGGGCGGCAGCTATTTGCAAGTGGGGGACCATGGCGATCCTGTCATGGCTCTGCAAGCCCTGTTGAAACTTTATGGCTATGGCTTGGAGGCAAATGGTACTTTTGACCCGCGCACCAAAATAGTGGTTGAAGCATTTCAGCGCCATTTCAGGCAAATCCAAGTGGATGGCGTGGCAGATCAATCTACTGTGGCCACACTTCACAAGCTTTTGCGTCGCTAATTTAAAGCATCGCCCGCGCAGTCACGCGCAAGACCAATGAAATCGGCATCAATCAGTGGGTAGGTGTCAGTGCGGCCAAGCACGGTGAGCTTCATGCTGCTTGCCAATTGCAGGGATTTTAACATGGCAGCATTATTTGGCATCACTCCCTCAAGGCTGGGGCGCTGGCCGGGGTGATCAACAGCGGCTTTGGCTTTCAGTTTGAACACTCGAGAATCAACTCCCACTGTGATTGTTGTGGTCTGATTGGCTTTAATTCGTCCTATAACATTATTGATGAAAAGCGCTGTTTTGTTGGTGCCGATTTCGCACCAGAAGCTGATTCCCACATCTTCGGTATCCGGCACACCGAATACCAAAAACGCTTCTTTGTCTGAAGCATTGAGCGACCAAGTGCGCTCTTGCGCCTGTGTCACAACAGGCGTCAGAATCAAAGTCAAAAGGGCTATAAAAAACCGCAAAATCTCATTCCATTTCAATTTGAATGAAACTTACACCAGTGCCGGAAGAAGCGTGAGTCAAAAACTGTTACTTGCTTCTTTGTAAATAAAATCGTCGAGAAGATCTATGTTTTTCAAGTTTGATTTGAACAATACGTCAAAAACATCACCCACCACGGGCATTGCGCCAAGGCCCGTGTCTATGGCCACATTTGCCAGCATTCTGACCAGAAGTGCGTTGGGCGCGCCCAACTTCTTGGCTTCCAGCACAATGTAGAGCGAAACTAAGGCCGCGCCTACATCGCCGACGCCCGGAACTAACCCGACCACAGCATCAGCACCAAAGCGCACTTTTGTGAAAGGAATGCCCCAGCCTGAATCCATGAACCGAGCGATGGTTTTCAGGCGATTTAGTTTTTTCAATGTTTGTGCGTCGATCATTGGCATGCCCCCATAGTGAGGCCATCACATGGTGCGGGGAACTGTGATTGCAAGGACATAATTGGGTTTTTATTGACCGGGCTTGATCACAAGCCTATGGCGGCAGAACCAGTCGGCTGGATGGCCGCTCTCGCTAGGCCCGCAAGGGTGCGAGGGAGGAAAGTCCGGGCTCCACGGGAAAAGGGTGCCGGGTAACGCCCGGCGAAGGTGACTTCAGGGAAAGTGCCACAGAAAACAAACCGCCGCAGTTCGCTGCGGTCAGGGTGAAAAGGTGGGGTAAGAGCCCACCGCGGGCCTGGCAACAGGCTTGGCATGGCAAACCCCACCCGGAGCAAGACCTAATAGGGGCGGCATGAAACGCAAGTTTCAAAGCTTTTCCGGCTCGCTGCCCGGGTTGGTTGCGCGAGGCATTTGGCAACAAATGTCCCAGATGAATGGCCATACACTGTGAAGGCAACTTCATGGGGACAAAACCCGGCTTACAGGCCGACTGGTAATTTATACCGAAACTCTGCAAAAACTATTTCAGACTCGTCTTTTCCGCGAAAGCGGGAATCTCACTTGATCAGATACTTGTCTAGCGAAAGTTGGTTCCCCGCCTGCGCGGGGATGACGTTCTGGGGGATGGGTATTGCAAATCGATATTTGCCTACGAAAGTGTTGAAATGAATCGCTTTTGAAACGATTTGTTAGGAATTAGGGAGGCATTGTCGGGTTTCGTTAACCTCTCATTCACTGTGTTCGTTGTCCCTTATGATTGCTCCATCCGAACCCGCCTCGCGTCATTTGCCCGTGATGTTGCCTGAAGTGCTGGCTGCTTTAGCGCCGCGCGATGGCGGCACATATGTTGATGGCACTTTCGGCGCTGGTGGCTATACACGCGGCATTCTGGCCGCAGCTAAAAGCCATGTCGTAGCAATTGACCGTGACCCCAATGCCATTAGGGGCGGCGCTGGACTCGTTGCAGAAATGGCGGGGCGGTTGAGCCTTGTGCGTGGCACATTCGGAGAAATGCAGGCCATTCTTGCCGATCTGGGCCTTAGCAAAGTGCAAGGTGTGGTTTTGGACATTGGTGTTTCATCGATGCAGATTGATGAGGCTGCGCGAGGATTTTCCTTCATGCGTGAAGGCCCATTGGATATGCGCATGGGGCAGGAGGGCAAATCTGCTGCCGACTATGTGAACACGCTGGCGGCGGAAGCCTTGGCCCAAATCATATTTGTCTATGGCGAAGAGCCGCGTTCACGCTCAATTGCGAAGGCCATTGTTGAGGCTAGGGCAGAGGGACCTTTGAAAACGACTTTAGATTTGGTGAAGGCAGTTGAGCGCGCCACAGGGCCGCAGCGTTTCAATGACCGCATTCACCCTGCCACCAAAACATTCCAGGCTTTGCGCATTCATGTGAATAGCGAATTAGATGAATTGGCACAGGCCTTGACCGCTGCCGAAGAAATTCTGGATGAGAAAGGGCGTTTGGTGGTGGTTACATTTCATTCCCTTGAAGACCGTATTGTAAAGCGATTTTTTGCGGCGCGGGCAGGCAAATTGCCCACGGGATCGCGCCACGCGCCCGAATTACACATCGGCCCGGCTCCCAGTTTTGAACTGATTCATAAGGGGCACTTGGAAGCCAGTGAACTGGAAAAACGAGATAACCCGCGAGCGCGGTCAGCCAAGCTGCGTGCTGGCATCCGTTCGTCAGCAGCTGCTTTTACATTTGACGCTAAATCCATGGCTGTTCCACACCTTAGCAAGGGTAAACACTGATGATTAAACTGGTTAACGCCATTCTTGTTATTGCCGTGCTGGGGGCAGGTTTTTTTATGTATTCATTGGAACACGCAACACGCGGGCTGGAGCGCCAAGTGGTGAAGCTGAAAAGCGGCATCAATGATGAGCGCGAAACCATCAAGCTATTGGATGCAGAATGGGCCAGCCTGACGCGGCCTGATCGTCTTCAGAAAATGGCCGAGGAGCAATTAAAGCTACAGCCTGCGAAAGCCACCCAGATTGTTACGGTTGCCGACATTGCGGCCAAAATTCCCGATGCGCCTGTGATCAAGCTGGACAGTAAAACAGTTGATCCTATCGGCGTTGTTCTTGAGAAGTTGCCATGATGACCGCGACAGACACACGCCCTGCACCCCAAGGCCTTGCCGGCCAAAACCGCATTCGCTTGGTAGGGCTTATCTTTTCAGTTTTCTTCCTTTTGATTACCTTCCAATTGGGCAAGTTGATGTTGGGCCGCAAGGTTGAGGTTGGCGCAACGAATGTTTTCGTTCACGAAAAGGCGATACCACGGCCAGATATTGTAGACCGCAACGGAGCGGTTTTGGCCACTGATATTGAAGTGGCTTCGCTGTTTGCCGATCCGCGCAAGATCAGCGATGTCGATGAAGCCGTTGAGTTATTGACTGCCACATTGCCTGAGTTGGATGGCAAGACGCTTAAACAACGCCTGACCACACCGGGTAAGGCTTTTGTATGGTTGAAGCGTCAAACCAACCCGGAAGAGCGCGATGCGGTTTATAATCTTGGAATCCCTGGTGTTGCTTATGTGAATGAGCGCAAACGGGTTTACCCTATGGGCCGCTTGGCGGCGCATACTGTGGGCTATGTTGATGTTGATACCAAAGGCATTGCTGGCATTGAAAAATATCTGGATGACCAAGGCGCACTTTACACCGCCTCATTGAGTGAACCCGAAACTCACACCAGTTATCCCGCCCAGCTTTCCATGGATGTGCGCGTGCAACAGGCTGTGTCGGATGAGGTGGCCAAAGCTGTTAGCAAATTTAAAGCCAAATCTGGCGGTGGCATTGTGTTGGACACAGAGACCGGTGAGATTGTGGCTCTGGCTTCTTTGCCAGATTATAACCCCAATGCCGAAAACAAAAACTTGACTTCAGACCAGCAGAACAAATTGACCAGCGGCGTATTTGAGTTGGGTTCTGTGATCAAGGCGGTGACCTTTGCCATGGCTTTCGACAATGGTGTGATGGACCTCAATTCGCGTTATGATGCGCGTGCACCTTTGGTAATTGGCACTGCCAAAATTAACGACTTC
>JAGWUY010000221.1 GCA_028868255.1 Alphaproteobacteria bacterium
ATTGCCGACAAGCCGTCTCATGGCTATGATTTGATCCGCACCATAGAAGCCCGCTTTAATGGTAACTATGTGCCAAGCCCTGGCACCATCTATCCCACCCTCACCCTGCTGGAAGAGCAGGAACTGATAACAGCCAGCACCGAAGGCGGCAGCAGCAAGAAATCTTATGAGGCCACCCTGCATGGCCGCCAATTTCTGGCCGAAAATTCCGAAAGCGTGAAAGCCCTGATGAACCGCATTGACATTATGGCCGGTGGCGCTGAAGCCAATGCCGCCCCCCATGGCGTGATGCACGCCATGCACAATCTGTTTCATGCGCTGATGTCCAAGCCAAAGGGCTGGAGCACAGAAGAAAAAGCCCGCGTGCAAAAAATCCTGGAAACCGCTGCAAAAAAGATCATGTCTGGTCAGGAATAGGCATTTGCCAATTCTAAACCGAAAATGAACGCCACATTCAGGCCCGGTTCGAACAGCCGCGCCTAATCTCTCCTCCAAGTTCAACGCTTAACCAGCCAATTCGAACAGGGAGTGAGAAAATGAAAACCTTTGCCAGTGTCGTCATCCTCGCCGTTTCATTCCTTTCGGCTGGCGCCTTTGCCGGCAACCCCCTACCCCTGCAACACAAAAAACCCACCAACATCACCATCATGTTCAAAGACTCGGCCAACCCTAATTTGGTCGAGATCAGCAAGCGCATGTGCCGAGTGAACAATTGCCTTGAAGCCTAAGTATTCAAATTCGCTCTCGGTAGGGGGCGGATACGGCGGGCGCAACCGGGCTTGAAACCGCCCCCTCTAAGCCTGGTTGCCCCGTTGCTTGGTTGTCAAAAGCGATGCAATTATGAAGCGCACAATTTTCTTGGGATAAAGGGTTGGAATCGAGCGCCGTTCTGTGTAGGAAACCCAAAATCAGGGTTCCCATGACATGCCAAAACGCACCGACATCAAATCCATCCTCATCATTGGGGCGGGACCAATCATTATCGGCCAAGCTTGCGAATTTGATTATTCCGGCACCCAAGCCTGCAAAGCCTTGAAGGAAGAAGGCTACCGCATCATTCTGGTCAATTCGAACCCCGCCACGATTATGACCGACCCTGATCTTGCTGATGCCACCTATATTGAGCCGATCACCCCTGAAGTGGTGGCCAAGATTATTGAAAAAGAACGCCCCGATGCATTGCTGCCCACCATGGGCGGTCAAACGGCGCTCAACACTGCCCTTTCGCTCAACAAAATGGGCATTCTTGAAAAATACAACGTGGAATTAATTGGCGCGAAAGCCGAAGCCATCGACATGGCCGAAGACCGTGAACTTTTCCGCGAAGCCATGAAACGCATCGGCCTTGAAACGCCAAAATCTCGTTTGGCCAATGCCAGCGCCGCTAAGGATGCTGACAAAGAAGCTTATGCCGCCGGTAAAGCCGCGGCCACTGATGCTACCGCCTTTGAAAAAAACTGGGCCGAAGGCGAAGCCGAGCGCCTGAAAAAATATCGCAATCGCGCGATGGTCGAGGCTTTCGAAGCCATGCTCGATGTGGGCTTGCCCTGCATCATCCGCCCCTCTTTCACACTGGGCGGCACCGGCGGCGGCATTGCCTATAACCGCGACGAGTTTTTGGATATTGTGGAAAAGGGCTTGGATGCCTCCCCCACCGCAGAAGTGCTGATTGAAGAGTCAGTTCTGGGCTGGAAAGAATATGAGATGGAAGTGGTGCGCGACAAGGCGGACAACTGCATCATCATCTGCTCGATCGAAAACATCGATCCCATGGGCGTGCACACGGGGGACTCAATCACCGTTGCCCCCGCCCTCACCCTGACCGACAAAGAATATCAGATCATGCGCAATGCTTCCATTGCCGTGCTGCGTGAGATCGGCATTGAAACGGGCGGCTCAAATGTGCAGTTCGGCGTGAACCCCGCCGATGGCCGCTTGGTGGTGATTGAGATGAACCCGCGCGTGTCGCGCTCTTCTGCTTTGGCCTCCAAAGCAACCGGCTTCCCGATTGCCAAGATCGCAGCCAAGCTGGCGGTTGGTTACACGCTGGATGAATTGGCGAATGATATTACGGGTGGAGCCACCCCTGCATCGTTTGAGCCAACGATTGATTACGTCGTCACCAAGATCCCCCGATTTGCGTTTGAGAAATTTCCAGGCTCAAAACCCTATCTCACCACCGCCATGAAATCGGTAGGTGAAGTCATGGCCATTGGCCGCACCTTCCAGGAATCCATGCAAAAAGCATTGCGCGGGCTGGAAACAGGCCTCAGCGGTTTTGATGAAGTGGCCATCGATGGCATTGGCGAAGGCGATGATAAGAATGCCATTCGCGCCGCACTTGGTCAGCCCACGCCTGACCGCTTGCTCAAGATTGCCCAAGCTTTCCGGCACGGCGCAACTGTCGATCAGATTTTCGCGTCATGTAAATATGAGCCGTGGTTCCTGCGCCAGATTCAAGAGCTGGTGGAGATGGAAAAACGAATCCAGAACAAGGGCTTGCCGTCTGATGCTGAGAATTTGCGCAAACTGAAAGCCATGGGCTTTTCGGATAAGCGCTTGGCCAAACTCGCAGGCATCAAGGAAGACAAGGTCGCCAAACACCGCGCCAAGTTAAAGGTGCATCCGGTCTATAAACGCATCGACACTTGCGCTGCCGAATTCGCCTCACCGACTGCTTATATGTATTCGACCTATGAAACGGGTCTGGCCGGAAATAATGGCAATGAAGCCAAGCCATCAGACAAGCAAAAGATCATCATCCTCGGCGGCGGGCCAAACCGCATTGGCCAAGGCATTGAATTTGACTATTGCTGCTGCCATGCCTGCTTTGCGCTGCATGATGCCGGCTATGAATCGATCATGGTGAACTGCAACCCCGAAACCGTGTCGACGGATTATGACACATCAGATCGCCTGTATTTCGAACCGCTCACCGCCGAAGACGTGTTGGAAATCATCCGCGTTGAACAATCCAACGGCACGCTGAAAGGTGTGATTGTGCAGTTCGGCGGCCAAACGCCATTGAAGCTGGCTGCAGCGCTCGAAGCCGCAGGTGTTCCGATCTTGGGCACCACGCCGGATGCCATCGATCTCGCGGAAGATCGTGAACGTTTCTCCAAGCTGGTGAAAAAACTCAAATTGAAGCAGCCCGAAAACGGCATGGCCTATTCGGGCACCGAAGCCAAAAAGATCGCCAAGCGCATTGGCTTCCCCGTCGTCATCCGCCCGTCCTATGTGCTGGGGGGCCGCGCCATGGAAATCGTGAAAGATGATGCCCAACTACAACGCTACATCACCGAGGCCGTGGTGGTTTCGGGCGACTCGCCAGTGCTCATCGACTCTTACCTGAGCAACGCTATCGAAGTGGATGTGGATGCGATTTGCGATGGCAAGGATGTGTTCATCGCTGGCGTGATGGAACACATTGAAGAAGCGGGCATCCATTCGGGTGATAGCGCCTGCTCGCTGCCACCCTATTCGCTCAAAGCCCCAATCATCGCCGAGCTTGAAGCCCAGGCCAAGAAGCTGGCACTGGCGCTCAATGTGGTGGGCCTGATGAATGTGCAGTTCGCGGTCAAAGATGATGTGATCTACATCCTCGAAGTAAATCCCCGTGCGTCCCGCACCGTGCCCTTCGTGGCCAAGGTGATCGGTGAACCCGTTGCCAAAATCGCCTCGCGCGTGATGGCGGGTGAGAAGCTGGCGAGCTTCAAGTTGAAGAACAAGAAGTTCTCGCATATCGCTGTAAAAGAAGCGGTTTTCCCGTTCAATCGTTTCCCCGGTGTGGATGTTTTGTTGGGCCCTGAAATGCGCTCCACGGGTGAAGTCATGGGCCTCGACAAAGCCTATGATATGGCTTTTGCAAAAGCCCAGTTGGGCGCTGGCATGCGCATGCCGCTCAATGGTGCTGTGTTTGTTTCAGTCAAAATTGCTGACCGCGCCAAGGCGCTGCCTTCGATCAAGAAGCTGGTTGAATTGGGCTTTGCCATCAAGGCCACAGGTGGCAACCATGCCTACTTGGAAAGCAAGGGTGTTCCCTCCACCAAGATCAACAAGGTGCTGGAAGGCCGCCCCCACATTGTGGATGCGATCAAGAATGGTGATATTCAGCTGGTGCTGAACACCACCGAAACCCGCTCTTCGGAATCGGATTCCAAATCCATCCGCCAGACCGCCGTGATGCAGAAGGTGCCATATTACACCACGCTGCCCGGCATCATCAGCGCCACCAAGGCCATCGCTGCCATGAAGCACGACAAGATCGACGTGCGCCCGCTTCAGGATTATTTCAAACCGTGAGACACACCGCATGAGCCAGAGCGCGATTGACCTGATCGGCTATCTGGCTGCGGTGCTGGGCAC
>JAGWUY010000222.1 GCA_028868255.1 Alphaproteobacteria bacterium
AATTGGCGGGTCAACCAGTTTTCATTTGCATTATAAAAAGTGAGTTCGGCTTGCACACAGGCAAGCTGTGCTGGCCCCTTGCGAAACGCTGCGACGGCTTTTCGCAATTGATCGGGCTCTGGAATATCTTCGGCATCATAAATGGTCAAAAGCTCGCCGCGTGAAAACTGCAAGGCATAGTTCATCGCCCGCGGTTTGGTTTGTGGTTTGCCAACAGGAACGACAATGACTTCAAAATGGTTGGGCAAATCCAAGGCCGCCACAGCTCGGTGCATAACCACATCATTTTCTTCAAGAATCAGTTTGATGTCTAAGAGGGGTTGCGGATAATCGAGTTGATCGAGCGCACCAATCAATTGCTGCAGCACGCTGGTTTCGCGGTAAAGTGGGACCAGAACGGAATAGACAGGCAGTTCATTATCTTTCAGGCGTTGATTTGGCTTCGTTCGTTGTCTGTTGTCTGACAACACGCTCAGCAACCGCAAGGCCACAACACTGAGAAAGAACAGGGACAGAATGAGGCTGAAAACCATCAGCATGGTTTCAAGCCGTAACAACACAAAGCCGAGAGCTGCATAGGCAAGAAACATAATGAACCAGAAAACCTGTGGCCGAGAAAACCGGTGATGTGCCGAAAGTATTGGCGCTTTGTTTTTGAGCAGACCAATTGCACGGCTCAAGAGGAAAGACCCCAATTTGCGGCGAACGGCGGCGTTAAATTGCCGCGCACCAATACGGGCCACGGGCGTGAAAGCGAGGTCGCCAGCCAAGCTGCATCCCACACCATCAACCACTGCAAACAGAGTTAAGTGAGGCAGCCAAGCAATTGGCACAATTTTTTGGCGCAGGGCCAATCGCAACTCGGCTTCGTTAAGACGGGAAAGGATATTGTCTAAAACATCATCAGGAATTTGGGGAAGGTCCAATTTCGGTTCGGAATGGCCCAAGCTCTCGCTCCCGAACGGATATGTCGCGTCATATCTTGCTGACATTCTTCTCCCCCTGTGCGAAGTATATGAGCGATAGTTCCCGTCTAAATCTAAAAGCGAGGATTCCGTTGAAGACAACTACGCGAGGAGTGCATTGGATATTTTTTATTCCCCTTTTGGTTGCATTTTTTGGGGAGACTGAATCTTTGGCTGCAACGGATGCCGATCTTTATCAGCAGTATCGGCATGTTGATGCAGGAGCTGTTGCACCCATGGAGATGCCAACGGGCCAAATACGCCTTTTGGCGGACAGTGACTATCCGCCATTCAGTTTCCAGAGTGGCGCGGACACCATGACGGGCATTGCAGTTGATGTGGCCTTGGCGGCTTGCGCGGAAATAAAAATGATCTGCCAAGTTGTGCCGAGGCCTTTTGCGGGTTTACTTCCCGGCCTGGAGCGTCGTGAAGGTGATGTGGTTATCAGCGGTCTGCGTCTTGCACCAGAAAATTTGCAGCTGGCTATACCCACCAGGCCATTCTATTTCTCTTCAGCGCGGTTCTTAACCCGCACCGGCATGCCCTTTTCGGAACCAGACAGGCGCTCCTTGGCGAGCCGCCGCATTGGTTATGTGAAAGGCACAAGCCACGCCGCCTTCCTTGAAAAATACTATGAGCGTTCGGCTTTGACGCCTTTCAATGATGAAAATGCAATGTTGGAGTCACTGCGCACGGCGGCCATTGAGGTGGCCTTTACCGATAGCCTGAGGGCCGCCTTTTGGTTGAATGGTGCAAATGCGCGCGGCTGTTGCATTGCGCTTGGTCTCAGCTTTGTGGACAGGGAAAGTTTCACACGCAACATGAGTTTTTTGGTTAGAACCGATCAGCCAAACCTGCGCGAAGCTTTTGACTATGCGTTAGACCGCATTGCTGAAAAAGGCATCATGGCCAAAGTTTTTTCACGTTACTTGCCTGAAAATCCATTTTAGGTTCCAACAACATCAGTGATGGAGCTGTGGCCGCCTGCTGCAAATTTTGAGGTGAGGCCTTGCGTGATGGACTGCACCAATCCGGGCCCTTGATACACCAAGGCAGAATACAACTGGATGAGCGAGGCACCGGCGCGGATTTTGGCATAAGCTGTTTCAGCGTCCGAAATGCCGCCGACACCGATGAGCGGCAAGCGCCCGCCCGTGATGGCATGAAACAGCTTGAGCTGGCGCGTCGCAAGATCAAACAAGGGCTTGCCGGAAAGCCCGCCCGTTTCACCGCGCAGGGGAGAAGAAAGTGCTGGGCGCGAAATGGTGGTGTTGGAAATAATCACCCCGCTAACACCCTCTTGGCCACACACGTCGGCAACGTCCTGCAAATCAGCCTCCACCAGATCGGGCGCGATTTTAAGAAGCATCGGCAAACCACTGGGGCGTGTTTTATTCAGTGTACGGAGCAAGTTTGAAAGTTCCTCGCGACCCTGCATGTTGCGCAGGCCCGGCGTGTTGGGCGAGGAGATATTGATGGTGATATAGCTGGCCACAGGTCGAAAGGCTGCAAGGCCTTTTACGTAATCGGCCACGCGGTCATCAGAATCCTTGTTGGCCCCAATATTGACACCCACAATGCCCCCGCGATTTCGACGCGCTTCAAGGCGGCGCAGCACAGCGTCGTGGCCTTCATTGTTAAAGCCCATGCGGTTGATCACCGCTTGATCTTCCACAAGGCGAAACAGGCGCGGGCGTGCATTGCCTGCTTGCGGGCGCGGCGTGACCGTTCCGATTTCCACAAAGCCAAAGCCCTGTGCCAACATGGCATCAGGCACTTCGGCATTTTTATCAAAGCCGGGTGCAAGGCCAATGGGGTTTGGAAATTCCAGACCGAACAGCTTGACCTTGAGAGCGGCAGGGGCCACGGTTTGCGCGCCGTGCCCAACACCCGTCTTCAATGCCTTGATGGTGAGGAGATGGGCCTGTTCCGCATCCATTTTGTGCAAAATGGGTTTGGCCAGCGCAAAGCCTAATCGCGCCAGGCTCATGCCCCAAACTCCGCCGGAAACACATGGGCTGCGCCATCCCAAGGCAAGGGCCGCGCCCAAAGGATCAATGCAGGATCAAGCGTGCCATAGACATGCGGGAAAAGCTGCCCGCCGCGCGAAGGCTCCCATTTGAGAACGCGCGCCACAACAGCCTCATCAATGGCCACGAGCATCAGGTTGCTCGCACCTGCAAAATGCAGCCGCGCGGTGTCACGGGCCTGCGCAGCGGTGGATAAATGAATATACCCATCAGTCAGATCAATGGCTGCCCCGGTGAAAACACCCGCCGCCACAGCTTTGCGCCACGCATCAGCATCAATAATTTTGTACAGAATCTGCAAGCCTTCACCTCTCTGAGAATTCATCCATATCCTGCCATTTTGCACTGGACAATCCTCAAGGTTAAAGGTATAGCTTCCTATCAAAGGTAAAAATTTAGGCGCGGGAGAAGAGGCATGTTTTCACACAAACAGGTTTGGGCGGCAATTGATACGATTGCTGAACGTTATGGCTATTCGGCTTCGGGTCTGGCCAAGAAATCGGGCCTTGATCCCACCTCTTTCAACCCCTCCAAGCGCACAGGCCCCGATGGCCGCCCGCGCTGGCCGACCATGGAAAGCATTTCGCGCGTGTTGAATGCGGCGGGCGCGCCGGTGGAAGAATTTATGGATTTGCTGGCAGGCCGCAAGGGCCAAGCCCCGCGCCTGAAGCAAATTCCCATGCTGGGTTTTGCCAAGGCAGGCAAGGGCGGCTTTTTTGATGATTCAGGTTTTCCCTCAGGCTCAGGCTGGGAAGAGATTGATGTGCCGGGGGTGACGGACACAACGGCTTATGGCCTCGAAATCACCGGCAATTCGATGGAGCCTGTGTACCGTGAGGGGGACACCATCATCGTTTCCCCC
Organism: Alphaproteobacteria bacterium; assembly: GCA_028868255.1. Lineage (GTDB taxonomy): Bacteria > Pseudomonadota > Alphaproteobacteria > Rhizobiales > Aestuariivirgaceae > Aestuariivirga. The sequence goes on from JAGWUY010000222.1 coordinate 3,858, forward strand.
GGTGCCACCGTGAGGAAGGGCGACCGCGTGGTGGTGCGCACCTCTGATGGCCAGGTGATGGCCAAAATCATGCACCGCCAAACCGCCAAGACCCTGGAACTCGCCTCCTTCAACCCCGCCCATGAAAACAAGGTGCTGGACATGAAAGACGTCGACTGGATGGCCCGCATCGTGTGGGCGAGTCAGTAAGCTATCAATTGGCAGGTTAAAACATTAGTAGGGGGTCTTTAAATGGCAAAAGCCGAAGCAAGCGTCGAGGAATTGGTTGGCATGATAGAGCGAGGGGAACTTCGTTTGCCAGAAATGCAGCGGCGTTATGTTTGGCGGTCTACTCAAGTACGTGATCTTTTAGACTCTCTTTATCGTGGTTATCCATCTGGCGCGATCCTATTGTGGGAAACTGATGAAGACGTACCGCAGCAAAAATTCGCAGTATCTCAGGAATTGAATCCCTACAAAACAACGCGACTCTTATTGGACGGTCAACAACGTCTAACCTCGCTGTCG
>JAGWUY010000223.1 GCA_028868255.1 Alphaproteobacteria bacterium
TCCTCATACACACCATGGGTGGAAGGATAGGTGATCATCAATGCGGCAAGGTTGACCGCATGTTGCTTGGCCTTGGCTTCAAGATCAGCAACATCCACATTGCCGTGTTCATCACACGCTACAATCACAATCTTCATGCCGGCCATGGCAGCAGAGGCGGGGTTTGTGCCGTGTGCGGAAACCGGAATCAAACACACATCGCGGTGCTTGCCTTTGTTCGCATCATGGAAGCCGCGGATCGCCAACAGTCCGGCATATTCACCTTGGCTGCCTGCATTGGGCTGCAACGACACAGCATCAAAGCCCGTAATTTCACACAACATGGCCTGCAAGCTTTCGAACATCTCGCTATAACCTATCGCCTGTTCCTTTGGCGCGAAGGGGTGCATATGGGCAAAGTTGCGCCATGTGATGGGAATCATCTCTGATGCTGCATTGAGTTTCATGGTGCAGGAGCCGAGTGCAATCATCGCTTGATCCAGCGCCAAATCCTTGGCTTGCAAATGCCGAAGATAACGCATCATTTCCGTTTCGGAATGATAAGCACTGAACACGGGATGGGTGAGGTATGACGAGTTCCGTTGCAGATGTGCCGGAATGCCTGACGCGCCATCTCCAACACTTGCTTTAAAAACACTCAGTACACGGATCAAATCATTGTGGCGTGTCGTTTCGTCAAATGAAGCCGCGACGTGATCTGCATCGACCAGACGCAAATTGATTTTCAGCTTTTTGGCGGCCGCAATAATCTCCTTTGCACCCCCCGAACTGCGCACCGTAACCGTATCAAAATAGTTATCATTTACAATGGAATAACCTGCTTTCTTCACCCCATTTGCGAACTTTGCCGCTTGCGAATGGGCATGGGTCGCAATAGCCTTGATGCCGGCGGGCCCGTGGTAAGTGGCATACATGGCGGCCATGATCGAAAGCAAAACCTGAGCCGTGCAAATATTGCTGGTGGCCTTTTCGCGACGAATATGCTGCTCGCGTGTTTGCAAGGCCATGCGCAAGGCGCGATTACCCTTGGCATCCACGGAAACACCAATCAGACGGCCCGGCATGACGCGTTTGAATTCATCCTTGGTGGCAAAGAAGGCCGCATGTGGGCCACCATAGCCCATGGGCACGCCAAAGCGCTGAGCAGACCCCAACACAATATCGGCCCCCATTTCGCCCGGCGTTTTGAGCAGCGCCAAGGCCAAAAGATCAGAGGCCACAATGGCCAATGCGCCAGCACCATGCAGATCAGAAATCACGGGGGTGAAATCACGAATCTGCCCCGATGAACCGGGATAGGACAGCAGGGCGGCGAACACATTACCACCTTTCAAATCCTTCATCGGATCACCCAACACCACCTCAATACCAAAACCACGCGCACGCGTTTGGATGACGGCGATGGTTTGCGGATGCGTATCTTCATCAACAAAGAAAACATTGGCGGAAGATTTTGCCACACGCTTGGCCATGGCCATGGCTTCAGCCGCAGCGGTCGCTTCATCCAGAAGCGAAGCGTTGGCAATTTCCATGCCGGTCATGTCAACCACCATTTGCTGATAGTTAAGCAAGGCCTCCAAACGGCCTTGGCTCACCTCAGCTTGGTATGGCGTATAGGCCGTGTACCAGCCTGGGTTTTCCAGCACATTGCGCAGGATGACTGATGGCGTGAGCGTGCCATAATAACCCATGCCGATCATGGAAGTGAAAACTTGATTTTTGTCGGCAATCTTGCGCAAGTGTGAAAGGGCATCACGCTCGCTCATCGCGGGCGGCAGCGCCAATGGCCGTGCAGTGCGAATTTTTGCAGGCACGGTCTTGTTGATAAAATCATCAAGCGATGATGCGCCCAAGTCTTTCAGCATCGCTGCCGTTTCGCCGGACGAGGGGCCAATATGGCGCGGAATAAAATCAGTTGTCATGTCTTACCCCACGAATTTCTCATAAGCGGCTTTGTCCATCAATGACGCGAGTTCGCCCGTGTTGGACAGCTTGACTTTAAAGAACCAAGCCGCGGCTTCAGGGTCGCGGTTCACCAAAGCAGGATCACCCGTCAGCTCATCATTGATAGCTACGATTTCACCTGAAACTGGCACATAAACCTCTGAGGCTGCTTTCACGCTTTCAACAACGGCGATGGAGGCATCTTTGTCTACCTTCGCGCCAATCTTCGGCAATTCCACATAAACCACATCGCCCAACTGTTCCTGGGCGTGGTTGGTGATGCCGATGGTGGCAACTTCGCCATCCAAAACCAGCCATTCGTGATCTTTTGAAAATAATACAGTCATGTTTCTCCCCTTATGCTTTAAAACGTTTTGGTGTGAATGGCAGTTTGGCAATATGCGCCGGCATGGCTTGCCCGCGCACCATCAATTGAATTTCAGTGCCTGGCTCTGAAAATGCGGTCGCCACATAGCCCATGGCAATGGGCCCTCCCACAGTGGGGCCAAAGCCGCCGGACGTGATGGTGCCGATCTTCTCGCCCTTCATGTTTTGAATTTCTGTGCCGTCGCGCGCTGGTGCCTTGCCCACAGGCTTGATGCCCACGCGCTTGCGGGAGACGCCGCTGGCCAGTTCGCGCTGCACGCGTGCGGCCCCGAAGAACCCACCCTCCATGCGCCGCCGCTTGGCGATGGACCAAGTGAGGGCGGCCTCAACGGGCGATGTGGTTTCATCTATATCATGGCCATAGAGGCAAAGCCCCGCCTCCAGCCGCAGGGAGTCACGCGCCCCCAAGCCAATGGGCTTCACCAATGGATTTTCCAACAGCAAATTCCACAGCGCACTCACCTGCGAGGACGGCACAGAAATTTCAAACCCGTCTTCGCCTGTATAACCAGAGCGCGAGACAGCGGCGCGAATGCCCGCAATATCGAAATAGCCATTGGTCATAAATGCCAGCGATGAAATGGCTGGAACAAGCTGCGCCATCACTGCCTCGGCTTTCGGCCCCTGCAGCGCCAACAAACTCAAGTCTTCACCAATTTTCAAAATCAAGTCGCGCGGCAGATGCGCGGCAAAACGCTCAAAGTCAAACTTCTTGCGCGAGGCATTGACCACCACATAAAGCCAGCCATTGGTATCATGGCGGGTGATCATCAAGTCATCGAGAATGCCACCGTCCTCATTCAAGATTTGGGAATAGCGCTGCTGGCGCGGCGCAAGCCCCAGAATATCAGCTGGCACAATTTTTTCCATGGCGGCGGCGGTTTTTTCAAAATCGCGGCCAATGATGAAGCATTGCCCCATGTGGGACACGTCAAACAGGCCCGCATTTTCGCGCGTCCAGTTATGTTCGGCCATAACGCCTGTGGAGTATTGCACGGGCATTTCATAGCCGGCAAAGGGCACAATTTTAGCGCCCAGCGCCTGATGCGCCGCAAAAAGGGGGGTACGATGAAGGGTTTCGTTCAAGTCTTCTCTCCTGACAAATGATGGCGAAACTCAAAAACTTTGAGTTTGCCCCCTCTGTCAGGAACCTGAGAGTTTTCACCCCAACCGTCACTCCGACACGGCGGGGCTTTCTCCTTCGGTGAGCGATTGGATAGACCCAATCTCTGCTCTCCAGAGTTTACAACACCAAAGCGGTCCTTTTGCCTGAGAGTTTCCGGGGCGGTTGCTCCTTCGGCGCTGGATCAAACCAGTCTCTCCCGCGCATGGCGTGTAACGCGAACGACGCGGAACTTAGGCGCTTGGGCGCGGAAGTCAAGGGTGCATCAGATCCTCACCTAATCTGCCAGCCGAATTCGCTTGATGAGGCAGATGTGGTTGCAGCATGCATTGCATACCTTACTTTCTCGCACTAAAATCATGGGCATGTCTTTTCTGATTGAAAAATTGCCGCGATTGTCTTCGCTTCATCGCTCACTCAGCAGAGGCGATCTCGGCCTGTTTCTGCTCGCGTGTTTTTCGATTTCTCAGTTGGAACCGCTTTCAAACGCAGTTTCATTGCTCAACATCGCGGATGCCTTGGCAAGGCAAAATCTGTTTTTTGTATTGGCGGTCAGCGTGGCGGGGTGGAGATTCTTATTGAGTGACCCTGCGATTGGGTTGTCGTGGTCAGACTGGATAATTGTTGCGGTCAGTCCATTTTTGTTCGGTCTGGTCTGTTTCTTTGGCGTATATCAGCTTGCAGGAGCTGCCTTCACATTGCTGCTTATCCCGCTTGTGACAGCCAATTACAAAGACACGCAATTTAAGTCTGCACTTATAGTGTGCGGCGCATTGGCAATAAATAGTTTTTGGGGCCCGTTAGTTTTTCAAACTTTCACCGCCCCCATCATCGCCTTTGACACAACTTTGTTGGGGTGGGCCTACGCGCTTTTGCGGCCAGACATCCAGCAACACGGTGCAA
>JAGWUY010000224.1 GCA_028868255.1 Alphaproteobacteria bacterium
GGATGGAGCAAGAAAGGGAAACGCGTTGCAATTTGCGCTTCATGCGCAAGCATTTCTTGAGAATGATGAACCAACGACACTATCAATCTTACGGAGATGCTATAGCAGAGAAATGCACCGAGCCTAAGGATGGTACTTCCAAAGAATTTCGCTTGAAAGGTGGCTGAAAGGTTCCTGTGGTTTCGTGAACATGAAGCGTCAGCCACTGTTGAGATTGGCGCAAATGGGAGAATAAAATGAAATTCAGAACGATTTTGTTTGCTGGAGTTGCATTGGCTACAACGCATCTTAGTTCGGCTTTTGCCGATGATAACAAGGTCAGTTTAATGGTAGGGGGGTACGAAAAGCAGATCTATCTTCCAGCCAAGCTCACTGAAGCACTGGGTTATTTCAAAGATGAAGGCCTGGAAGTGGAGCTCTTAAATGAACCTGCGGGCGTTGATGCCGAAGACCAAATGCTGGCTGGCGCAGTGCAGGGCGTTGTTGGTTTCTATGATCACTGCGTTGACTTGCAGGCCAAAGGCAAATTTGTTGAGTCGGTTGTGCAACTGAACCAGGTGCCGGGAGAGGTTGAAATCGTTTCTTCAAAGCACCCCGAAATTAAATCCTTTGCTGACGTTAAAGGCAAGAGCTTGGGCGTCACTGGGCTTGGTTCTTCGACCAATTTCCTCACGCAATTTCTTGCTGTGAAATCTGGTGTGCAATTGGGCGAGTTTACATCTGTTGCGGTGGGTGCTGGCGACACGTTCATTAAGGCACTGCAGACAGATCAAATCCAGGCCGGAATGACAACCGAACCTACTATTTCACGCATTTTGAAAGCGGGTGACGGCACTGTGCTGGTCGATATGCGCACGGCTGAAGGTGCCAAGGCAGCACTTGGAGGCGTCTACCCCGCGAGTTCGCTCTATATGAGCACGGACTATGTTAACGCCCACAAGCAAACTGTTCAGAAACTGGCCAATGCTTTTGTGAAAACTATGAAATGGATTAACACCCACAGTGCCGCCGAAATTGCGGACAAAATGCCAAAGGAATTTTATGTGGGTGACAAGGACGGTTATGTGAAAGCTCTGGAAGCAGGTAAGGGCATGTATACGCCTGATGGTTTAATGCCTGCTGGAGGACCAGAAACTGTACTCGCCGTTCTCTCCGGATTCTCAAAAAATATAAAGGGCAAGACCATTGATCTTTCTAAAACCTACACGACAGAGTTCGTGAAGGCTGCGAAGTAAGCTCAAGTGCCCGCATGAACCTTCCATCATGCGGGCTTTTTTCTTTTTGTCATCGTACACGCCGTTTGATAGGCGCAGGATCGTTATGGCACCATCCGAATTTCACAGCCAATCGGCCATTGAGCTTATCAATGTCAGCCGCAGGTTCCTCAGCCCCCAGGGCAAATCTTTCGCCACTCTCAATGATTTCAACTTGAGCGTTGCCAACGGTGAATTTATCGCCCTCGTGGGCCCCACCGGTTGCGGCAAATCAACAACCTTAAACTTGATCACAGGCCTGGGCAAACCTTCGTCTGGTGAAGTGCGGGTGATGGGAAAGCGCGTTGAAGGCATTGACCCGCAAATTGGTTTTGTATTCCAAGCAGATGCTTTGTTCCCTTGGCGCAACGTTTTGGATAATGTTATTGCTGGCCCACTTTTTCGCGGTGAACCACGTAAAGATGCGGTTTTGCGTGGCCGCGACTGGATCAATCGCGTTGGCCTTGCAGCATTTGAGGGGCACTACCCGCATCAGCTGTCTGGTGGCATGCGCAAACGCGTGGCTTTGGCGCAAACTTTTATCAACCGTCCGAAGATTTTGCTAATGGACGAGCCGTTTTCTGCCCTTGATGTGCAGACCCGCGTTCAAATGCACGAAGAACTCCTGAGCCTTTGGAGCGATGCCAAAGCATCAGTCGTCTTTGTTACGCATGATCTTGAGGAAGCGATTGGCCTGGCTGACAAGGTCTACGTGCTCACCAGCAGACCCGCGACCATCAAGTCCGTCTATGAAATCAACATTCCCCGACCGCGGGTGATCTCGGAAATTCGCTATGATAAAAAATTCATCGACTTATCCCGCCTCATCTGGCGCGATTTGAAAGAAATAGTACAGTCCGGAAATTCTGTCGCGCAAGGGGGTTAAGGTGGTTGCAATTTCAATCAATGATGGTGCTATCACTTACGCGCTAGGTACATCAGATGCAGAAATCGAAGCCGCGGCACGTAATGCCGCGCGAACCCGTCATATGAAAGTTGTAGTATGGCGTTTGGTCGTTTTGGCGATCTTGATGGGCTCTTGGGAACTCAGTGCGCGCAACACTTGGATAGATCCGTTCTTTTACTCATATCCTACTGAAATCATCTTGCGACTTTGGGAGTTCATATGGGAGGGCAGTGATGGTGTTTCACTCTGGGTGCATCTCTATTACACACTAACAGCCGCTCTGATCGGATTTCTGCTCGGTGCGCTGGCTGGTATTGTTTGTGGTATAGCGCTTGGAAGAAATCGTATGCTATCTGACATTTTTTCGATCTACATCAAAGTACTCAATGCCATTCCACGAGTGGTTCTGGCACCAATCTTCATACTAATTTTGGGCTTTGGCCTTGCTTCCAAAGTTGCAGTTGCGTTTGTTATGGTGTTTTTCATAGTCTTTGCCAATGCCTTCCAAGGTGTGCGCGAAGCTGATCGTGCCATGATAGCCAATGCCCAAATCCTCGGCGCCTCCAGTTGGCAACTTACCCGCTCAGTGATCATTCCATCAGCGATGAGTTGGATTATTGCTTCGCTACATCTCAGCTTCAGTTTCGCAATAGTCGGAGCCATCGTGGGCGAGTTCATTGGCTCCAACAAGGGCATTGGCCATGTCATTCAGTTGGCGCGCGGCCTGCATGACGTGCCGTTAATGTTCGCCGCGATCATTGTGGTATTGGTGGTAGTGCTTGCTGCAGAATATGCAATGACGCTCATTGAACATCGCTTGGTGAAATGGCGTCCAGCATCCAGCAGTGATGCTCAGGCCTGATGAATGGGAAAGTTGACTTCAACGATCAAGCCATGGCCCTCTTGAGGTGCCTGCAATGAAATGATGCCGTTGTGTGTGGCCGCGATTTCCGCGACAATTGCCAAACCAAGTCCCGAGCCTTCGCTCTTGGATGTCGGCAACCGATAGAACCTCTCGAACACTTTGTCACGCTCCTCGGGTGCAATTCCAGGGCCCGTGTCGCTTACAATAAAACTCACCATTTCTTTCGATGCAGCGAGCTTAACCGTGACAATGCTGTTTCGACCGGAATGGACAAGTGCATTGTCGATAAGATTGGCCATTAGTTCGCGCAATAGTGTGGGATTACCATGTACCACGAATTGTTCTTGAGCAAGCTCTAGCCCGAGGTCAATGCTGCGGTCCAACGCAGATGCCGAGAAATCTTCCATCAATTTACTGACGATAGGTACCAGATCCGTATTCATGCGCGCGCCGTGGTTGGTGCCCGGCTCCGCGCGCGCAAGAACCAACAATTGATTGATAAGCCTCGCAACATGGTCCAGACTTGTCGAGATTCCACTCAGCGCTTCTTGTTTTCCGGCTGAAGTCTCTTCGCGCAATCCATATGTTGACTGGGTTTTCAGCAGGGTGAGTGGTGTGCGCAGCTGGTGCGCGGCGTTGGCCACAAATCGGCGTTGTGTTTCCATGAGCAAGCCAAGCCTCGCCACATAATCATTGACCGATGCGATCAAGGGCTGAACCTCGGCTGGTGCTGAGGGCGCTTCAAGAGACGTAAGTGCACCAATGGGGCGATCATTCATCACGGATTGCAACGACTTCAGCGGCAACAGTCCGCGCTGCAAACCTAGCCAAGCCAGAAAAGCTGTGGCCAACACAAGAATGCCTTGCTGCACAAAACCCCAAAGCCAAAGACTTTGAACCAAGCTGTCACGCGATACTAGCGTTTCACCTACAATAATTGTGGCAAGTCCGGTTGAACCCGGCTGTGTCACAGGCTGACTGATTTGAACAAGGCGGAGCTTTTGGTTACGAAAAATCCCATTGGCATAACTTGGCTCCTCAAGTGGCGTGGGTTTCTTTAAAAGTTTGAGGTCGGGTTGCCCTGCCAGAACGGTGCCATCAGGGCCACGCACTTGATAGTAAACCATGTCGTGATCTAAAGATGCTAGCATCTCAAGGGCAGAGGGCGAAATGATGGCCTCAAGCACTCCCTCTTGCACATGAATACCCTGGGCCATGACACGGGCAGAAGCCAACAGATTATGATCGGTAATTAAATCTGCAGAACTAATTGCTTGCCGCATTGTAATGAGGCCG
>JAGWUY010000225.1 GCA_028868255.1 Alphaproteobacteria bacterium
GGTGCCTGCCGCCGGATACTATGCAGGCGTTCCGCAAAAAATGCTTCGGGATAATCATAATTCCAGCCTTGCACATCCTGCGGCAGACCTAGAAAAACTGGCCCACAATCAGCAGGATCCAACATGGTCGCAATGGCGCGGGGCAGGGACTGGATAATTTGCGCTGGATGAGTGATGCGGTCCCAGTAACGCGTTACGCACTTGAACGCATCATTCACTCCAAGCGTAGGATCACCGAAGTGTTCGACCTGTTGTAACACCGGGTCAGGCAGGCGGCTGACATAAGTGTCGCCGCACAAGAAAAGCATGGGCAAACGATTGGTGTGGGCCACGGCTGCGGCCGTGACCATATTGGTCGTGCCAGGTCCTGCAGATGCAGTAGCGAACATAAAACGGCGGCGCAGCTTCTGCTTGGCATAGGCCACGGCGGCCAGCGCCATGGATTGTTCGTTCTGGCCACGCCATAAGGGCAATTCCTGCCTGTATTCGTAAAGCGCCTCGCCAAGGCAGATAACATTGCCATGGCCAAAGATGCCAAAGCCTCCACCACACAGGCGCTGCTTTACATCGTCAATCTCAATGAACTGATTGGCGAGATAGCGCACAAGCGCCTGCGCCATAGTCAAACGAATAGTGCGGGAGGGGTTGGGCATTGAAAACTCCAGACATCTTGACGCAAGACATTAGGTCGTGTTTACTGGTTTTGCAAGCGCTTGCAACAAAAGGGGGCGAAGCGTGGTAAATATAGGTGTTGGAATTGTCGGTGGCGGTTACATGGGAAAGGCTCACGCAGTAGCGATGGCTGCTGTTGGCGCTGTTTTCGACACGGCGCTGCGCCCGTCGCTGGAAATGATCTGCACGACGAACGAAGCTGGTGCTTTTGCCAAGGCGCGGCAATTCGGCTTCAAACGCGCAACATCGAATTGGCGTAAGTTGGTAGAAGACCCAGCTGTTCAGGCCGTTGTTGTTGCCAGCCCGCAAGAGACGCACCACGACATTGCCCTCGCCGCCCTAGCCAACGGTAAGCACGTACTGTGCGAAAAACCGCTCGGCCTAGGCTTTGAGCAAAGCCGCGCCATGGTGGCGGCAGCAGAAAGTAGCGGCTGCATTAACATGGTAGGTTTCAACTATATCCGTACGCCCGCATCACAATTAGCGCGACAGATTATTGCGCGCGGTGAAATCGGTGACATAACCTTCTTGCGTGCCGAACACACGGAAGACTTTCTCTCCGATGCTTCATTGCCCGGCGACTGGCGCACTGCAGGTCGCGCCAATGGCAATATGGGGGATCTTGCGCCGCACATCATCAATGCGGCGCTGGCACTTATCGGCCCAATCACGTCACTCGTCGCTGACATTGCAACTGTTCACCCGATGCGCGGGGGCGTTCCAGTGACCAACGACGACCAAAGCATGCTTATGTGCCGCTTCGCGAATGGTGCGATGGGTCAATTGTTTGTGAGTCGCATCGCCACGGGCCGTAAGATGGGATACGCCTATGAAATCTATGGCACAAAAGGAACCATCCGTTTCGATCAAGAAGACCAAAATGCGCTTTGGCTCTATCGTGCGGAAGGACCAGAAGAACGGCGCGGCTTTACCAAAATCCTGACGGGGCCATTGCATCCGGACTACAAGCCGTTTTGCCTAGGCCCCGGCCACGGTACGGGTTATCAAGACCAGATCATCATTGAGGCGCGTGATTTCCTGCAGGCCATACATGAAGGCAAGCCGCAATGGCCCACATTCCGCGATGGCATGTTGGTGAACCAAATTATCGAAGCCGCGTTCCGTTCCCACGAAACGCGCCGCTGGGTGGATATTGAATAGAGTTGAGAGCGAATACATGACGATGAAAATTGGCAATGCCCCTTGTTCCTGGGGAGTCGAATTTGCGGATGATCCGCGCAACCCTAGCTGGGCGCGCGTGCTCGATGAATGCAAGGCCGCAGGATATGACGGCATTGAAACAGGCCCTATCGGCTTCATGCCCGAAGATCCTACTCTGCTGGGTGATGCACTGGCTTCGCGTGGGCTTGACCTGATTGGTGGCGTGGTGTTTCGCCCCTTCCATGATCCCGCAAAATGGGACGAGTTGAAGGATGCAGCCACGCGCACCTGCAAATCACTTTTGGCGCATGGTGCAAAGCATCTTGTGTTGATTGATTCTATTTCACCACGCCGCGCTAGCACAGCAGGAAGGCCTATAGAAGCCGAACAGATGAACAAGGCGGAATGGGATGGGTTCATCGCGCGTTTTCTTGAAATTTCTCGCATGGGGTCAGAAGAATTTGGGCTAACCGTTTCTTTGCACCCCCACGCGGCAGGTTTCATGGATTTTGAAGACGAAATAGAACGACTGCTGGCTGCAATTGATGCAAAATATTTGAAGCTGTGCCTTGATACCGGCCACGCGCAATATGCCGGGTTTGATCCCGTATCCTTTATGAAGCGCCACCGCAACAGATTGTCCTATGTCCACTTCAAAGACATTGACCCTGCTGTAAGGGCGGATGTGGTCGCCAACCGCACCGATTTCTACAAGGCTTGTGCTCAAGGCATCTTCTGCAACCTCGGCAAGGGCATGACGGACTTTCGTGCCGTACGCCAACTGTTGCTTGATATGGATTATGACGGCTGGTGTACCGTAGAGCAAGATTGTGACCCCGCTGGCCCTACCAGTCCTGTGGATGACGCACGCGCCAACCGCAACTATCTCGGTTCAATTGGCTTTTGAGTTCGGAGTTTCATATGACACGTTTGACATGGGGTATGATTGGTGGCGGCGAAGGCAGCCAGATAGGGCCCGTACACCGCATCGCATCAGCACTCGATGCACGATTTGAATTAAAAGCAGGCGCTCTCGATGCTGACCCAGCAAAAGGTCGCGAATTTGCCCGACGTCTTGGCATTGCGGAAAACCGCGCCTATGGCGACTGGAAGGACATGCTTGCAGGTGAAAAAACGCGCAGTGATAAACTTGATCTCGTCACTGTCGCAACCCCCAATTCCACTCACTACTCGATTACTAAAGCTTTTCTCGAAGCGGGTATCAATGTGCTGTGCGAAAAGCCGATGACAGTTACAGTTGAAGAAGCCGAAGACATTGCAGTCACCGCTAGGCGCACCGGAACCATTTGCGCAGTGAATTATGGCTATTCGGGATATGCCCTTGTACGACACATGCGGGCTATGGTTGCCCGAGGTGACTTAGGCAAATTGCGCCTCATCGTGGTTGAATTTTCGCACGGCTTTCACGCTGACGCAGCCGATGCTGACAACCCGCGGATGCGCTGGCGCTATGATCCTTCACAGGCCGGCATTTCTGGCCAGTTTGCTGATTGTGGCATTCACGCGCTTCATTTGGCTAGTTTTGTGTCGGGCCAGAATGCCAAAGCACTTTCAGCAGATTTTGTTTCGGCCGTTGAGAGCCGCAAACTTGAAGACGATGCCATGGTCAATGTGCGCATGGATGGCGGGGCAACAGTGCGTCTCTGGACAAGTTCGGTAGCTGTCGGCAGCTTTCACGGTTTCAATATCCGTGTGTTTGGCGAAAAGGGCGGCCTGCGCTGGGCACAACAATGGCCCGACCAACTGCAGTGGACCCCGCTGAATGGCCGCACCGAAACCATCGAACGAGGCATGGGCGGCCTCTCGCTTGACGCAGAACGCGCAACACGTATTGCTGCAGGACACGCAGAAGGTATGCTAGTCGCTTTCGCAAATATCTATGCTGATCTGGCGGATGTGATTGAAGCGCGCCACGTCAATGCTGCGGCTGATCCCTATGCCTTGCATTTTCCAACAGCTGTGGATGGTCTGCGCTCTATCGCAGCGATAAGGGCATGTGTGGACTCAGCGAAAGCAGGTGGGGTTTGGACAGACGCACGCCCGCCCAGCATGCGTGGTTAAAGTAGTCCAATTCAAGACAGAAGCGCTGAAAGTCAGTGATTGATTGCAATTTGCAAGCTAGGGCGTTTTTGGTATGTGAATAAAACTTGAAAGGGTTCTAGGCGTTGCGCAAAGTGCCGCGCAACACGACTTCACACACGAAGCGCTCGGGCTTTGGCCGACGCTGATCGTCAGCTACCAACCTGACGGCCTGTTCTACAGCAGTAACGATGATCTCTGCAATGGGTTGCCGAATGGTGGAAAGCCTGTAGGCCGCCCAAGATGCCATTGCGATGTCGTTGAAACCGAGAATACCGAAATCGCGAGGCACCGACTTTCCTGCTTCATTGCAGGCGTCTAGCGCGCCTATTGCCAGAATATCATCGCCGCAAA
>JAGWUY010000226.1 GCA_028868255.1 Alphaproteobacteria bacterium
GATTGCTGTTTTGAAAGGTTAAGATGTGGCCATGGATACTTTGCAGGAAGTGCAATTGCGTTCAAAATTGCACCATCTCTATCAAGAGCACCGCGATCTTGATGATGCGATTGCTGCATTCGAAGCGAGTGGAAAGGCCGACCCCTTGCAACTGCAACGGTTGAAAAAAATGAAATTGGCCATTAAGGACAAAATTTCCAAAATTGAAAACCTTTTGATCCCCGACATTATTGCCTGAAGGACCTGCCGCACATGACGCCTGCTATTGCCATCATCATGGGCAGTCAATCTGATTGGGCCACGATGAAACACGCCACTGAAATTTTGGATGTTTTGCGTATTGCCTATGAAACCAAAATAGTTTCAGCCCATCGCACGCCAGAGCGGCTTTATGAATTTGCACGTGGGGCCAAAGCAGCAGGCTTTAAGGTGATCATCGCTGGAGCCGGGGGTGCCGCCCATTTGCCGGGTATGACAGCGGCCATGACCATTCTTCCGGTGTTTGGTGTGCCCGTGGAATCGAAAGCCCTTTCTGGGCAAGACTCGCTGCTTTCCATCGTGCAGATGCCGGCGGGTGTGCCGGTGGGCACGCTCGCTATTGGCAAGGCGGGGGCTGCCAATGCTGCCTTGCTGGCCGCCAGTGTTCTGGCACTCAATGATGAAGGCTTGGCTCAGCGTCTTTCTGCATGGCGGGAAAAGCAAACGGCCAGTGTGGCTCATGCGCCAAAGGATGAGGCATGAGCGCACTTCCCCCCGGTTCAACAATCGGCATTTTAGGTGGTGGGCAATTGGCCCGCATGTTGGTGCTGGCAGCGGCCTCGCTTGGACTCAAATGCAAAATCTTTGCTCCTGAACTTGATAGCCCTGCATTTCAGGTTTCAGATTCGCATTTGGTAGCCAATTATGGTGATGAAGCCGCGCTTTTAGAATTTGCAGCAGAAGTTGATGCCATAACTTACGAGTTTGAAAATGTTCCTGTAGCGGCGGTGACGTTTCTCGAAAAGTTGAAGCCCGTGCGCCCCGGTTCTAAAGCCTTGCGCGTGGCCCAAGATCGCTTGAACGAAAAAAATCTGGCGCGGGATATGGGCGCGATGACGGCGGGTTTTGTGGGCGTAAACTCGCAGGAAGAGCTGCGCAAGGCAGTGAAGAATGTGGGGCTGCCTGCGATCCTCAAAACCGTTCGTTTTGGCTATGACGGCAAGGGGCAGGCCAAAATTCTCAACCCTGATGATGTTGAGCCTGCTTGGGCGGCGTTGAAGGGTGCGCCTGCGATTCTCGAGAGCTTTGTGAATTTCGACAAGGAAATCTCGGTAATTTGCGCGCGTGGGGTGGATGGGCAGTTTGCCGCCTATGAACCAGTGGAAAATGTTCACCGCAACCACATTCTTTATACCTCCACCGTTCCGGCCAAGATTGATGACATGATGGCGATCGAAGCGGTTTATCTGGCCCAGCGCATGGCTGAAACGCTGGATTATGTGGGCGTGATGGGGGTTGAGTTTTTTGTGGGAGGGGCCGGGCTATATGTGAATGAAATTGCGCCGCGCGTGCATAATTCCGGCCATTGGACGCAAAATGCCTGTGTGATTTCACAGTTTGAGCAGCATATGCGGGCCGTGGCGGGCTGGCCCTTGGGGGTGACGACCCGCCATTCTGACGTGGTGATGACCAATCTTCTAGGGGATGAAGCTGACAATTGGCAGGTGTTGGCGGCCCAGCCGGATGTGGGCCTTCACCTTTATGGCAAAGCTGAAAGCCGACCGGGGCGCAAAATGGGGCATTTTAACAGGATAACCCCTCGACAGGGCTGAATGCTTGTGTTAGGGACTCGCGCAACTGAGGCCCCTCTACCGGGCCTTTTTAACTGTATTAACCAATTTTTGTGATTTGAGGTTTCGCTTGCAAGTTATCGTTCGTGACAACAATGTCGATCAGGCCCTGAAGGTTCTCAAGAAGAAGATGCAACGTGAAGGCATTTTCCGTGAAATGAAGATGCGCGATGCGTTTGAAAAGCCATCAGTGAAGAAAGCCCGCGAACAAGCTGAAGCTGTGCGCCGCGCCCGCAAGCTGGCCCGCAAGAAGTTGCAACGCGAAGGCCTGCTGCCCATGCCCAAGAAGATTGAAAAGCCCAAGCGCTTTGGTGGCGCTGGCGGAATATAATTCATTCCAAACCGGAATTTGAAAGAGCCGCTGCGTGATCAGCGGCTTTTTTGTTGAGATAGTACGAAAGCAGCGCAGTCAACCGTCATGGGATATGCATGAGCGTTTGCTTAATGAATTTGGAGATTGTGGCCGTCTTGATATCTTGATCGAATGTCACCAGCCGCCCGCCATTTTTAGTGGCGAGGCCCAGTAAATAAAAATCAGTGATCTGGCTGTGGGGCGAAAATGCTTCGCTCACAAAAGTCGTGTTGTCCAAAATAGAAATGCTGTCAGGCCAAAAAGCATGGTCTGTGGCCGCTTTGGCCATGTTCAAGAGATTGATTGCCGTTTGCACAGTTTGAGGGGCTGGATATTTGGGTTGTGTTAAAATGCGAACAAAGCCGTTTTCAGTGATGGGGCATGTGGCCCAACCGAGGTGTTGGTTGGCCGCCCACCATGTGTAGGCTTGTGTGAGGTGAATGTGATCTGGCTGAAACAGCGCAATCAACACGTCAACATCAAACAGCGCCCGCATAATCAGTCATCACTGTCTACCATTGACTTGATCAATTCCGAAGGTATTGCTTTCCCTACTGGCGCGAGGATGGGAAAGCCATTGCGCATCCCAGTCTTGGAGGGTTTGGCGTCGCCGCGCAGAGTCGTTCGGGCCAGATCTGAAATAACCTCGCCCATCGACATGTTTTTGCGCGCTGCCAATTCCTTGGCGGCCTGCAAAATATCTTCAGAAATATCTAATGTGGTGCGCATACACTACAATTCAGAGCATCTGATGCTCAAAGGCAAGATTCTGTTTCTTACTCGCTTTCCAGCAGGTGAAAATTGGCTTCAGTCAGTTGGGCTTTGCTGACATTTTGCAGAAAGATCGTTGCACCATTTTTGGCGTAAGTGATTTTAACGCCGTTCACGCCGCCTTCTTTGCTGTCTGCCAGTTGCATTTTGGCGAAGCTGTAACCGCCGATGATGGTCATCACATCGGCGGGCTTGAAATCGGTGATTGTGTCGTGCCCGTCAAAGCCCGAGCCTTCATCGGCATAGGCGGAAAACACAAATTCATTTTTGCCGCCGCCGCCTGTCATCAAATCATCACCGCCACCGCCCACGATCTTATCGGTATCATTTCCACCGATCAGGATGTCATTGCCGAAGCCGCCATAGAGGCGGTTTGCGCCATTGCCACCAGCAATAAAATCGTCTCCCGCGCCGCCAAATACAATGTCATCGCCCTTTCCGAGGGTCATGCTGTGAGGCTTGTCATCATTGAACAGCACCACATTATGCCCATCTGGGTTGAGCTTCGCCGCATCAAAGCTGCCATCACCAGCGGAGAGGTGAAGATCAACGCCGCCGGGGTTGAGTTGGTGGGCTTCAAGACCTTGCAGGAAGGCATTGTAAAGCAAGCCAGCCGGCTTCCATGCAGGCGTGCCATCCGGCTTCATGCTGGGACTGGCCAAGCCATATTGATATTCGTCGCGGTCTGCGCCCAAGGGTAGGGGCTTTTCAAACATTTCATAAATCGTGGCCGTGTTCACAAAATCCCACTGTCGCATCAGGCCCAGAGTTTGCAGCAGTGTTTCGGCTTGCGTATTTTCGGCAATTTCTTTGGTGAGTGTGAGATTGGACGGCACCGCGCCATATTTGAATGGATCAGCAAAAGTGGTGTTGATCTGAGTAAAATTTGGCGTTGATGTGGGTGCCCCCACATAGGAGCTGGCGCCGAATTCCGAAAAATTCACTTTGATCTTGCCATAACCCATTTGGGCAAAACGGGCCATGGTGCGGGTCACACCCATTTCGGTGTTGGTATCGAAATAGCCGTCGGCATTGTTGTTGCGGCTGGCATAAAGATAGAGCCGGTCTTTGAATGGGGTGGCTTGTGCGCGTGCCACCAGAGCTTCCCATGTGAAACGATCATCCGTGGGCATCAACACGCGGCCATAGCTCATATTGGTGCGCACGTCATTAGGCCCATTTTCGAGTGGCTTGTGATAAATCGTGTAGGGTTCCAGCCAGGCTTGCACAGTCATGCCGTAAGGGTGCAGGCCCACCTGTTGCAGCGGCAGCTTGCC
>JAGWUY010000227.1 GCA_028868255.1 Alphaproteobacteria bacterium
TGCCTGTCTGTCAGCCTTGATAATGTGGCTTGTTTTGCCGAGAGTCTGGATCAACACATTGAAACATCAGACTGGAGCACAATCCAAACCGATATCGCGTTTGGGGGCGTTTACTACGCGATCATTGATGCGGATCAGATTGGGCTGAACATCATCCCCGCCAATGCCCGCGCCCTTGCCGAAGCAGGCATTGCATTAAAGGCCCTGATCAACGCACAGGTCAAAATCCAGCATCCTGAAATGCCGGCCCTGAATGATGTGGCTTACGTGATGTTCCGCGGGCGTGATGTAGATGGTGCCGTGCGCACTTGCACAACTTTGAAGCCCGGCCGGGTGGACCGTAGCCCCTGCGGCACAGGAAGTTCCGCCAACCTTGCCTGCCTTTATGCGCGTGGCCAGGTAATGGTGGGCGATAGCCGCCGCTCGCGCTCCATCATCGGGGGTGAATTTTTGGCGGAGGTGATTGGCGAAACGGTGGTGAGCAACAAAAAAGCCATCTTTCCACGCATCACAGGGCAAGCGTGGCTTTCAGGCCGCGAGTTTTTGCGCGTGGATGCCGCTGATCCTTTTGCCAAAGGTTTTGCCTTGTCGGATTCCTGGGGATCGCAAGTCGGAGAACTTGGCATCGATTAAAGGCTGCTTTGGCGAAAAACCGATAACGTGTGGCGAAAATAATGCTAATTTTTGAAGCAACGCAGTACACACTGTAGTATCTGATTTTAAGCTGAATTGAGGGTGAATCCTTTGCGATATTCCGGCGCACGCGTCATTTTGGAAGCGTTGAAAGGTCACACTGGGTGGAAGCCCGTGTGGCGCGACCCACAGCCACAGGCAGCTTATGATTTCATTGTCGTGGGTGGCGGCGGGCATGGGCTGGCAACGGCCTATTATCTCGCCAATGAATTTGGCAAATCACGCATTGCCGTGATTGAAAAGGGCTATCTGGGCGGCGGCAACGTGGGCCGTAACACCACCATCATCCGCTCGAACTATCTGCTCGATGGCAATGAACCATTTTACGAATTCTCGCTGAAGCTTTGGGAAGGGTTGGAGCAGGAGTTCAACTACAATGCCATGGTCAGCCAGCGCGGCATTATGAATTTGATCCACACGGATGCCCAGCGCGATGCTTTCACCCGCCGTGGCAATGCCATGATGATGAATGGTGCAGATGCTGAATTGCTCACCAAAGAACAGGTGCGTGAGATTTATCCTTTCCTAAACTTCGATAATGCGCGCTTCCCCATCAAGGGTGCCTTAGCACAAAAGCGCGGCGGCACGGTGCGCCATGATGCAGTGGCTTGGGGCTATGCCCGCGGCGCTGATGCCCGCGGCGTTGATTTGATCCAGAATTGTGAGGTCACAGGTTTCCGTATCGAGAAGGGCCGCGTGTTGGGCGTTGAGACCAACAAAGGATTTATCGGGGCCAAGAGAGTGGGGGTGGCCGTGGCGGGCTCATCATCGCGCGTCATGTCTCACGCGGGCATGCGCTTGCCGATTGAAAGCCATGTGTTGCAGGCCTTTGTGTCAGAAGGCTTGAAGCCTTTGATTGATGGCGTGATGACCTTTGGGGCCGGGCATTTTTATGTCAGCCAGTCGGATAAGGGCGGACTGGTGTTTGGCGGCGACATTGACGGCTATAATTCCTACGCCCAACGTGGCAATTTGCCGGTGATTGAAGATGTGGCCGAGGGCGGCATGGCCATTATGCCGATGATCGGCCGCGCCCGTCTGCTGCGTGCCTGGGGCGGTGTCATGGATATGTCGATGGATGGTTCGCCGATCATTGATAAGACGCATGTTGACGGCCTCTATTTCAATGGCGGCTGGTGCTATGGCGGCTTTAAGGCCACACCGGCCAGCGGCTGGTGCTTTGCCCATTTGATGTCCAAAGACGAACCCCACAAAACCGCAACGGCTTATCGTTTTGATCGTTTCCGCAAGGGCTTGATGATCGACGAAAAAGGCCAAGGCGCCACCCCGAATTTGCATTGAGGCTAAACGATGATCATCCATCACCCTTTGCTGGGCCCGCGTGACGCGCAGGAATTTATCTATCTCGGTGATGCTAGCTTGATCGAGCGGCCTGATGGTCTTGCTGTGGGCGGAGAACAGGCCATGTATGAGTATCTGTATGAGCGCACCAACCCCGCAGGCGAACACCGCGAGTTGTGGTATCACGAACAGGGCGACCGCAGCTGGCTGGTGGTGACACGCAACACGCTGACCCACGAAATTTCTAAAGTTGAATTGGCGCGTGATGTCGCCCGCAAGCTGGGGCGCACGAAATGACGCAAGTGAACCGCTTATCTGGCGGCTTGATTGACCGCGCCAAGGCATTAAATTTTTCGTTCGACGGCAAAACCTATCAGGGCCAATCGGGTGATACGCTGGCCTCGGCCCTTTTGGCCAATGGCGTGCAGCTGATGGGTCGCAGCTTTAAATATCACCGCCCGCGTGGGCCATTGTCGGCAGGGTCAGAGGAACCCAATGCGCTGGTGGAACTGCGCACGGGCGCAAGGCAAGAGCCAAACACCCGCGCAACAGTGGCAGAATTGTTTGATGGGCTTGAAGCCAACAGCCAAAACCGCTGGCCTTCCCTGAGTTTTGATGCACTGGCAATCAACGACCGCCTGTCGAATTTCTTTGCCGCTGGCTTTTACTATAAAACCTTCATGTGGCCGAAAAAATTTTGGGAAAAGCTTTATGAGCCATTGATCCGCCGTGCTGCAGGCTTAGGCTCACTCACGCGCGAAGAAGATCCGGATGAATATGACAAGGGCTTTGCTCATTGTGATCTGTTGGTGATTGGTGCAGGCCCCGCCGGCTTGATGGCCGCTTTAACTGCTGGTCGAGCAGGTTTGCGTGTAATTCTGGCCGATGAAGATTTTGTGTTTGGGGGCCGCCTCAATTCCGAAAGCTTTGAAGTGGGCGGCGAGCCTGGTTCTGCGTGGGCCGCAGCAACCGCGGCAGAACTGGCCAACTTGCCCAATCTGCGCTTGATGCTGCGCACCACCATTGTAGGCGCATTTGATCATGGCATTTATAGCGCAGTGGAGCGGGTGAGCGACCATCTGGCCGTGCCCGCTGCGCACAAGCCACGCCAAACCCTGTGGCGCATCTATTCCAAACACGCCATTCTTGCTGGCGGCGCAACAGAGCGGCACATTGCGTTTGAAAACAATGATCGCCCCGGCATCATGCTGGCAGGGGCGATGCGCAGCTACGCCAATCGCTGGGCTGTGGCTGCCGGACAAAAAGTGGCCATTTTCACCAACAACAATGATGGCCTGCGCACGGCGGATGATCTGAAAGCCAAAGGCGTTGAGGTTGTTGCCGTGGTCGACAGCCGCAAGGGTGCGCGTGTGGTGGAATGCGAAGGGCACTTGGGCCTTTCATCAATCACCGTGCGCCGTGCGGATGGCAAGTTGGAAAAAATTGCGGCCACAGCGTTGGGCGTTTCTGGAGGCTGGAACCCCAATGTCAATATTATCTCGCATCATCGTTCAAAGCCTGCTTGGAATGAAGCGCTTGCCGCCTTTGTGCCGGGCGAGGGCGGGCCGAAGAACTTGGTAGCGGTGGGAGCCGCCAATGGCGAATTTGCAACCGCTGCCGCATTGAAATCTGGTCAGGCGCGGGCGCTCGACATTATCAAAGTGCTCGGCAAATCAGCCAAGGCTGCACGTCTGCCCAAGGCTGAAGATGATGCCATTTCCATCACGCCCATGTGGCATGTGGGCGAAGGCAAAGGCCGCGCCTGGATTGATTTCCAGAATGATGTGACGGTGAAGGACGTGAAGCTGGCGCATCAAGAAAACTTTTCATCGGTCGAACACTTGAAGCGCTACACCACGCTGGGCATGGCGACTGATCAGGGCAAGACGGGTAATGTGATCGGGCTTGCGGTAATGGCGGGCCTGACCGGGCGCAGCATACCCGAAACAGGCACCACCACTTACCGCCCGCCTTACACGCCCGTGGCCATGGGTGTGTTGGCTGGCCGTTCACGTGGCAAGGAGTTTAAGCCCTTCCGCCTCACACCATCCCATAAATGGGCCGAGGAGCGGGGCGCTGTTTTTGTTGAAGTGGGTATGTGGCTGCGCACGCAATGGGTGCCCAAGAAGGGCGAAACCACTTGGCGTGAATCGGTGGACCGTGAAGTGTTGGCCACGCGCAAATCCGTTGGCATTTGTGATGTGTCCACATTGG
>JAGWUY010000228.1 GCA_028868255.1 Alphaproteobacteria bacterium
TCAATTCGCGCAGGATTTGACGCGTATGATCAGTCGAACAGTTATCTAGCACAAAAAGCAAATCAACCAGCGCAGAGTTGTGTCGGACAAAAGGCTCAATAATATCCTGTTCATTGCGCACCATGCTGATGGCAGCAGACCCTACAACTGGGCCGATTTGCAAGTTTCGTTTTTGCCTAAAGCGTTTCGGCGCAATCTTCAATGATCTTAAAAACTTCATAAAGAACACCAAAATCCTAATTTTCTCATTTGCAGGGGTATTTGACAAAACCCAAGATAGTTAAAATGTTATAGCTAGGCAAGTTTCATTACAAAAATGCAATCTTATAAAGCTAGGGAGAAAATGCCAAGTTGAACCGCGCAGAAATATTCCGCGAAGACTGCACCAATCTAAAACGCGACAGGCATTTCAACAAATAGTTGTAATCTGGATGGAACAAGCTTGATTCATTGTCGGCCTGACCCGGTGGTAAAACTTTAAACTCAAGTCCCACCTGGGTGCGCTAAGCTGGCCCCACTGCAAATAGTGATGAACCTGCTATTCCGACATTGGCCGTTCGCCTAGCATTAGTGCCACCTTGGCCAGATATCCAAAATGATTGTGAAACATAAACTCGCGCTCGACACTAGCTGATCACTCCAGTCGCGCCCCTTCTAAAACGAGGAGACACAAAACGAAAATCTCTCTTGGGTCACCCATTCCGCCATTTCGCCAACATTTTAAAAAATGCTAGAAAACAACTTCACTCCTGAGTTATTGATGGAAAGGGCAAGTTTCTCGGATGTCTTCGCGTTGCAATTTCATCACTTGTTCGCCATTCAGGAGCAATAGTACAGCGCAACTCTCGACTACGGCAAATTATCACGCATAAAAATGTCGATGCGAATGCGCTCCTGATCTTCGATCAGGGGCATATTGTCCGCCTTGGCCAACAACACGCGCACGGCGCTGCGCACCTCATGGCCGGGGTCTTGATTGATGATCACATCAATCGTGCCGCGAATCAAAGCGCGTCGTGAGCCATCAGTTACTTCATGGGCGATAAATACCAAATCCTTGGGCGGCGTTGTGCCTTCTAGGGCTGCAACAATGCCCGCCGTGCCGCCGCCCACATTATACATGCCCAACAAATCCGGATGTTCGCGCAACAGCTGCTTGGCCAATTCTTCCGAGCGCTCCATATTATCTCGAGATTCCCGCACAGGCAGAATTTGCAAGCCAGGAAATTCATGCGCCATCACCTGTTCAAAGCCGAATTGCCGTTCAATATGATCCCTCAGCGCCAGCGAGCCCGCAAACAGTCCCACCTTGCCTTTCTTACCGCCCAGAAAACGGCCCATCAAACCCGCTGCTGTGCGCCCAGCAGATGAATTATCAATGCCCGCATAATGTGAACGCTTGGAGCCGGGAACGTCGGACACAAGCGTCACCACATTCACCCCCTTGGCCACCAACGCATTGATGGCCTCGCGCACCGCGGGGTGATCCAGCGCCACCACAGCCACGCCATCCACGCCATCTTCCAAGCTGTCCAGAGTCTTGGCCAAAAGCGGCCCGTCAAACACGTCAACGCGTTTGACCATAATGGCCACGCGTTCGCCCGCCATGCGCGCGGCTGCAGCTTCAACCTCTTGGCCCACGCGGGTCATGAATTCGCCAGCCGTATTGGGCAGCACAAACCAGAAGCGATATTCGCGCCCGCGGGCCAGCCGCGCGGCTATCCGGTCTGGCTGATAATTCAGCTCCCGAATCGCCGATTCCACCTTCTCAACCGTGCGGGTTTTCACTCCCGGCCTGCGATTGAGCACTCGGTCAATGGTTGCAACGCTGACCCCTGCTTTCTGGGCCACATCCTGAATGGTAATCTTTGCCATATTGTTGTTGAAGCGAATCCATCAAGACTTGTCAAACGCCAATCAATCGTTGAACAATACATCATGCAAAAACAACTCAAATTGGCCGCCGATATTGGCGGCACCTTCACCGATATTGTGCTGGAACAAGGCGCAAAGCGCTGGAGCGGCAAGGTACTCACCACCATCCATGCGCCAGAACTGGGCGTGCTGGAAGGGATCCAGCTGATCTTGAAAGATTCCGGCTTAGACGCCAAAAATATCTCGGTTTTCATCCACGGCACCACCTTGGCCACCAATGCTTTGATTGAGCGTAAAGGGGCCAAAACCGCCTTCATCACCACCGAAGGGTTTCGTGATGTGATTGAGCAAGGCTATGAAAAGCGATTTGATCACTATGATCTGATGATCGAAAGCGCCAAGCCCTTGGTGCAGCGTCATTTGCGCCTGCCCATTCGTGAACGTCTGGCGGTGAATGGCGATGTGCTGATCCCCTTGGATGCGGCGGCGGTGCCCGCACTTGCCAAAACCATACGCGATGAAAATGTGGGCGCAGTGGCCATCGGTTTGCTCCACGCCTATGCCCACCCCGCGCATGAACAGCGCATCGCTGCGCTGCTCAAGCCCCTTCTGCCGCCTGAAATCACCATCTGCTTGTCATCTGAAGTGGCCCCCGAAATCCGAGAATATGAACGCTTCTCAACCACTGTGGCCAATGCCTATGTGCGCCCTATGATGGCAGGCTATTTGAAGCGCCTGCAAGATGGCTTGGGCGAACTGGGGCTGAATGCCCCGCTTTATCTGATGATGTCGGGCGGCGGCCTTACCACCTTGGAAACGGCAAGCCGCTTTCCCATTCGCCTGGTGGAATCTGGGCCTGCGGGCGGTGCTATTCTCGCCAGTCGCATTGCCCAAAGCTGCAAACTACCTGAAGTCCTGTCCTTCGACATGGGCGGCACCACCGCCAAGATTTGCCTGCTCACCAATGCTGAACCAGCCCGCGCCCACCGTTTTGAAATCGCCCGCGCCTATAAGGATATGAAGGGCTCGGGCATTCCCGTGCGCATTCCGGTGATTGAAATGGTGGAGATTGGCGCAGGCGGTGGCTCCATCGCCCGCGTCGATAAATTAGGTCGCCTCACGGTTGGGCCAGACAGCGCAGGCTCCACCCCCGGCCCGGTCTGTTATGGGCGCGGCGGCACCGTTCCCACAGTCACTGATGCCAATGTCAGCTTGGGCAAGATTGACCCTGCTTTCTTTGCAGGGGGCAAAGTGCCTCTTGATGAAAAAGCTTCAAGCAAGGCCTTCAAAACCCAAATTGGTGAAAAATTGGGCCTAAAAGATTTCTGGCCCGCCGCTGGTGTGGCCGAAATCGTTGAGGAAAACATGGCCAATGCCGCGCGTGTTCATGCCATCGAGCGCGGCAAAGACATTGCCAAATGCACCATGGTGGCCTTTGGCGGTGGTGCGCCCCTTCATGCCTGCCGCTTGGCTGAAAAAGTGGGTGTCAGCAAAATCATCGTGCCAGGTGGTGCAGGCGTAGGCTCTGCCATCGGCTTCCTGCAAGCCCCGGTCGCCTATGAAATCACCAAATCATTTGCCGTCAATCTTGATCAATTTGACGCGCCGCAAGTCAACAGCCTGATCAAGAAAATGACACGTGATGCCGAAGCGGTGGTGCAGCCCGCGCTGAAAAATGAAAAGCCACTGCTCACACTCGTGGCCGATTGCCGCTATGTGGGCCAGGGCCATGAAATTCAAATCGCCATTCCCATGCGCAAGCTCACCACTGCGGACGGCGCAAAACTGAAAGCCGTTTTTGAAAAAGCCTATGCTGCCATTTATGGCCTCACCATTCCAAATCAGCAGGCCGAAGCCATCACCTGGTCACTCACCTGTTCCTCGCGCGTTGCCAGGCCAGTGATGATGAAGGCAACGCCAAAACGCAAAACCGTCAAACCCCTCCGTATACGGAAGATATATGATGCCGCCTTGGGCAAGACGACGGCGGCACCCGTCTATTGGCGTTTTGATTTGAAACCTAGCATGACCATCAAAGGCCCCGCCATCATCGCCGAGCATGAAACTTCCACCATCGTGGGCGCACACTTTTCAGCCACGATCAATTCATTGGGCTATATTGTGATGGAAAAATCCAAATGAGCAGATCAGCCCTTGAATCCATAAAAACCCAAGTGATGTGGAACCGCTTGATCGCCGTGGTGGAAGAACAGGCGCAATCGCTGCTCCGCACCGCCTTTGGCACGATCACGCGTGAGGCGGGGGACCTGTCTGCCGGCGTTTACAACACCAAAGGCGAAATGATCGCCCAAGCCATGACGGG